>JBEAWD010000043.1:0-17134 GCA_041160585.1 Pseudomonadota bacterium
GGTCTGGTGGCCCACACCGCGCTTGGGCGTGGTGATCGCACGCAAGAAGGCCGGGTCGTCATCCTGGTTCACCATCAGACGCAGCCAGGCGCACAGGTCCTTGATCTCGGCCTTGTCGAAGAAGCTCTGCCCGCCCGACACCTTGTAGGGGATCTGCGCCGCGCGCAGCTTCTGCTCAAAGGCCCGGGCCTGGTGGTTGGCGCGGTAAAGGATGGCGAAGTCCGAGAGCTTGATCGAAGGGCCTCCGTTGCCGCGAATGGCCTGGATAAAGGCCACGGCGCGCTCAGCCTCGTGTTCGTCGCTGTCGCACTGCACCAACCGCACTGGCTCACCTTCGCCCAGCTCGCTCCACAGCTTCTTCTCAAAGAGCTTGGGGTTGCCCGCAATGACGTGGTTGGCCGCACGAAGAATCGCCCCGGTCGAGCGGTAGTTCTGCTCCAAGGGAATCACGCGTAACTGCGGGAATTCCTGCGGCAGGCGCTTGAGGTTGTCGATGGTGGCGCCACGCCAACCGTAGATGCTCTGGTCATCGTCCCCCACCGCCGTGAAGCGCGCCGCGCGCCGTGGATCAGGATGCGACACCAGCGCCTTCATCAGCTCGTACTGCACCGCATTGGTGTCCTGATACTCGTCCACCAGCACGTGATGAAAGCGATCCTGCCACTTCAGCCGCACCGATTCGTCGCGCAGCAGCAGCTTCAGCGGCAAACCGATCAGGTCATCGAAGTCCACCGCCTGGTAGGCCTGCAGCCGCTCCTCATACAGCTTCATCACGCGAGCGGCCACGCGTTCGTTTTCGTTCTGCGCCACGGCCGCAGCTCCGTCGCTGTCGAGCCCCTGGTTCTTCCACAAGCTGATGGCCCACTGCCACTGCCGCGCCAGCTTGGCGTCGGTGGTGGCCCCCGCATCGCGCAAGAGGCTCAGCACATCGTCGCTGTCCAGGATGCTGAACTCCGGCTTCAGGCCCAGGGCAGGCCCGTCTTCGCGCAGCAGACGAACGCCCAGGCTGTGGAAGGTGCTGATCACCAGGGCGGTGGCTGCCCGCGGCCCCACCAGGGCCTTGGTGCGCTCGCGCATTTCCTGTGCGGCCTTGTTGGTGAAGGTGATGGCGGCGATCTGGCCGGGCTCCAGCCCCGCTTGCAGCAGCCGTGCGATCTTGTGCGTGATCACGCGCGTCTTGCCCGAACCGGCGCCAGCCACAACAAGACACGGTCCGTCCAGGTGGTGAACCGCCTGCAGCTGGGCAGGGTTCAAACCGACAGGGGCTGACGCGGTGGACATGCGGATGGGGGTGGGTGAAAGCGCAGCAACTGTCGAGACGGGGCGCCGGATCATAGCCAAGCCCGGGTATGGGTTGGCCGCACTTGGCCGTGTTACAAAGGGCACGACAGCCGACAAGACTGCCACCCGAACGGCGGCAGGCGCGCCTTGCCGATTCCTGCACACTACCCCCGATGAAGCGCCGCACCCTGCTCGCCACCAGCCCGGCCCTGTGTGCGTGGATCGCCGGCGTACCGGCCTACCTTCCACACGCCCGCGCCGCCGACGAGCCGCGCTTTGCCTTGGGTGTGGCCAGCGGTGAACCGACGCCCAATGGCCTGGTGCTGTGGACCCGGCTGATGGGCCCGGGCTTGCCCAGCGACGAACCCGCTCCCGTTCAATGGGAAGTGGCCGAGGACGAGGCCTTCACCCGCATCGCCGCACGTGGCACCGAACTGGCCGACGCCGCCTGGGCCCACAGCGTGCATGCCGAACCCTCAGGCCTGCAAGCAGGCTGCTCCTATTGGTACCGCTTCACCGCGTTGGGCCAGCGCAGCCCGATTGGGCGCACGCGCACCGCGCCAGCACCTGATGCCGGCGCCAAGCTGCGGCTGATCATCGCCAGTTGCCAGCGCTTTGACATGGGCTACTACTCGGCATGGCGACACGCCGCCGCCTGGCAGCCCGATCTCATTCTGTTCTTGGGCGACTACATCTACGAAACCGCCACGCCGGCCACGGGCCGCGTGAGGCGCCATGCCGGCGGCTATGTGCAAAGCCTGGCGCAGTACCGCGCTCGCTATGCCCAGTACAAGGGCGACCCCGACCTGCAGGCGGCCCATGCCTGCGCGCCGTGGATGCCCATCTGGGACGACCACGAGGTCGACAACGACTACGCCGGCCTTCAGGGGCAACGCCTGCAGGCCGATTTCGCCAACCAACGCCGCAGCGCCTACCAGGCCTACTGGGAACACATGCCGCTGCCGCATCGGCTCAAACCCGACCTGGGCACGCCTGGCGCTTCGATGAACCTGTATCGGCGTGCTGATTGGGGCCGTTTGGCCCGGCTGCACCTGCTGGACGACCGACAGTACCGTGATGCGCAGGTCTGCCCGCGCGCCGGCCGCGGCGGCAGCAACACCGTGGTGCGCATCGACTGCCCTGAGCTGGAGCAAGCACATCGAACCCTCTTGGGCGCCGCACAGGAACAGTGGCTTTCGCAGGGCTGGGACGAGCAGCGGCGTTGGAATCTCGTGGGCCAGCAGACGTTGATGAGCCGTTGGAGCTGGAGCGATCCCCACGGATCCGGCCGCGGCACCTACTGGACCGATGGGTGGGATGGCTACCCGCACGCGCGCAAGCGGCTGCTGCAGTCGCTGGTGGACCGCAAGATCCGCAACACCGTCGTGCTGGGCGGCGATGTGCACGGCAACTACGTCGGCAACCTTCAGCTCGACTACGACAGCCTGTTCGCCAAGGTGGTGGCCAGCGAGTTCTGCGGCACGTCGATCACCAGCTACGGCGGATCACCCGAACGCGTGGTGGCGGCCCACCGCCACAACCCGCACATGCGCCACGCGCGCATCGATGAACGCGGCTTCATGGCCTTCGAGATCGACGACAAGGCGCTGATCGGCCACCTGTTCGTGGTCGACAACATCGAAGACCCCGCCAGCGGCGCACGCGTGGTGGCCCGCTACGCCGTCGATCCGCACCAGCCCGGCGTTCAGACGGGCTGATCAGAACGCAGCCCGGCGTTCAGACGGGCTGATCCCCGCGCAGCCCGGCGTTCAGCGTTCGCTGCCGCAGAAGCAGTGCACCACCGCCGAATAGGGCCGTTTGGCGTTCACCACATCACTGAGCCACCACAGGTCAGCCATCACGCCCGTCTGCTGCAGGCCCGGGAAACCGGCTGGCGCCGAGGCATCGATCAATGGCGCAACCGGCTCGCCCGCGGCCCAACCCAGCACCGAGGCCATGGCCACCAGGCGCTGCACCACCGATGCCTCCAGGCCCAGGCCCTGGAGCAATTCCACCAGGGGCCCTGGCGACTTCTCGACATAGCGGACCCCTGCATCTTCAGGCAACTTGGCCCTTTCGCGCGCGGCCTTCAATGCATCGGCCAGCGTGCCGGTGCGGTCGATCAGTCCATGCCCGCGTGCCTGCTCACCGGTCCAGATGCGGCCCTGCGCCACCGCATCAATGGCTTCGCGCGTGGTGCTGCGCGCCGCTGCGGCCTTGGTGGTGAAGTCGGTGTAGATGTGGCCGATGCTGGCCTGCACGAGTTGTGCGAAGCGCGGATCAAGATCACGGCGGAAGTCGTAGGCGCCCACCAACCAGGTGGTGCGGTAGCCGCCGGTGCGCACGCCGGCCTTGTCCATCAGACCTTGGGCCGTGGGCAGCATGCCAAACACCCCGATGGAGCCTGTGATGGTGGCCGGCTCTGCGATCACCTCATCGGAGGCCATGGCAATCCAGTAGCCGCCCGAGGCCGCCACATCCCCCATGGACACGACCACCGGCTTGCCAGCTGCCCGGGTCAGTTCCAACTCGCGGCGAATCTGCTCGGATGCAAAGGCGCTGCCGCCGGGCGAATTCACCCGCAGCACCACCGCCTTGACCTTCTCGTCCTCACGCGCGCTGCGGATCAGCGCCGACGTGCTGTCGCCACCCACACGCCCGGGAGGGGCCTTTCCATCGCCGATTTCGCCTTCGGCCACCACGATGGCCACGGGCGCGTCGGCCGAACGCCGGGGCACATGGCGCAGATACTGCTGCAGCGACACCTGGCGGAAGGACTTGGTCTTCTCGTCGGCCGCACCGGCCTCGACCATGACCTTGCGCATCTCGTCCTGTGTCTTCAGCGCATCCACCCACTTTTGCTGCAGGGCCCATCGCGCCGGATCGCCGCCCACAGCCACCAGGGAACCCGGCAGGCTCTCAATGGCCTGCTGCACCGCGCCATCGGGCAGCTTGCGCGCCTTCTCCACACCGCGCCGGTACAGCTCCCAGATGGCCTCATACACATGCGCTTCGCTTTCCAGCGTTTCCTTGGAAGGCCCGTTGGTGAAATAGGGCTCGCCCGCGTTCTTGTACTTGCCCACGCGTATGACATTGGCCTGCACGCCCAGCTTGTCCAGGGCGTCCTTGTAGTAGTTGCGCTGGCGGCCGTAGCCCTCCACCAGCACGCCACCCATGGGGTGCAGCCACACCTCGCCGGCATGCGCAGCCAGGTAGTAGGCACGCTGGTCCCAGTTATTCCCCCAAGCCACCACCGGCTTGCCCGATGCCTTGAAGCGCTCCAGGGCTGCGGCCACCTCGCGCAAAGACGAAAGGCCGCCACCGCCGAAGTCATCGAGCTTGAGCATCACGGCGCGGATGTGGGGGTCGCGCTGCGCATGGTCCAGCGCGGCCAGCACATCGCGCAGTCGCACCTGCTTGGTAGGCTGCCCCTGCAGCTGCGACAGCACGCTGTCGCGCGCTCCACCGGCGGCCTGCTCGCGCAAAGGACCTTGCAGGTCCAGCACCAGGACGGTCTTGTCCTGCAAGGCGGGGGGGCTGGACAGCTTGATGCCGGTGAAAAGGCCGGCGGCCACGCCGCCGATGGCCAGCAACATGAACAGGCGCTTGACCCCCGTCTGCAGCGCATCAAGGGCACGCCCGGCTCCGGATAACGTTCGGCGCAAGCGTGAACGCGTCGGCGCGGGTGGGTTGGAAATCTCGTCGGACATGGCGATCAGCCCTTTGCGGAATACAAGACCCCAGATGCTAGTGCGCCTTGCGCCTTCTGCGCAGGCCCAGGCGACGGAATCCCCATTCGGGCTGATGAGCCGCAAGCGGCGGCGACGAATGACGCCCCAGTGGATACTGCGGTCCCATGCAGGCGATCCTGTCGGTCACCGTTCCCTTCTTCGCGCTGATCCTGGCGGGCTACCTGGCCGCCCAGCGTGGTTGGTTGCCCCTGGGCGCCATACCGGGAATGAACACCTTCGTGCTGTTCTTTGCCCTGCCGTGCATGCTGCTGCGCTTCGGCATGAACACGCCCCTGGCCCAATTGCTGGACCCGGTGATCAGCAGCCTGTACCTGGTGTGTGCGGTGATCGTGGTGGTCACCGTACTGGCCCTGGGGCGCATGACCGGCACCCCTCGTCGCGATTCGGCCTTCGCTGCCCTGGTGGCCGCCTTCCCCAATTCAGGTTTCATCGGCGTGCCGCTGCTGGTGGCCCTGCTGGGGCCGGGTGCGGCCGGACCGGTGATCTGCACGATGCTGCTGGACATGATGATCACCACATCCGCCTGCCTGGCGCTGGCGCAGGGGCGGGGCAGCCCGGGGACGGGTGAATCGGCCTCGAGCGCAGGGGCGGGATGGGCCTTCCTCAAGGCACTCAAGGCGCCGCTGACGAATCCGCTGCCCTGGTCGATCGCCTTGGGCGGGGTGCTGTCGGCTTGGGAACTTGCCCTGTGGGGGCCGGTGGACAGGGCCGTGGGGATGCTGGCCGATGCCGCCAGCCCGGTGGCCCTGTTCACCATCGGCGCGGTGCTGTTCCGCTCACGGGTGCCATCGGGCTCGGAGGGTATGGCACTTTCACGCTCCCCGCTGCTGCTCAGCGTGGTGGGCATCAAGCTGCTGCTGCACCCCTGTCTGGTCCTGCTGGGCTGCTTCACCGCGCGCGGCCTGGGTGCGCAACTGAGCGATCTGCAGGTCACCGCCATCACGCTGATGTCCGCCCTGCCCAGCGCCAGCAACGTGTCGATGCTGGCCGAGCGCTACGGGGCCGACAACGGCCTGGTGGCCCGCATCATCATGGGCTCCACCACATTGGCCTTCATCACCTTCGCCTTGTGGGCCTGGTCTTTCGGGGTGCAGCCCGGTCGCTGATCTGAGCCGCCCACCAAGCGCTCATCCAGGCCGCCCACCCCAGCCACCGTGGGGACGCCCCCCTGCGATCGGCAATCACAGGCTCAAGGGGTCCACGTCCAGGGCCCAGCGCACCAGCCCGCGATGCCGCTCCCGCATCGCCAACAGCTGCGGCGACCAGTTGCGCAACAGGGCCTGCAAGGCCGGCCTTGAAGCCGATTCCAGCAGCATCTGCCAGCGCTCCAGGTCCGCCACGCGCGCCACCGGGGCCGGCACGGCCGGGTACAGGGTGACCTCGCCCGGCGCGGCCAGGCCTTCGTCTTCGGTGGCGGCGTGCCCGCCAGGGTCGAGCATCGCGCGCGCGGCCGCCGTCGCCTCGGCCAGAAAGGCCTGCGCCGCCTCGACCGTTCGGGCTTCCACCCGCAGCACGGTGAGGTGGCTGTAGGGCGGAAGGCCCACCGCCTCCCGCTCCTGCAGCTGCGAGGCCGCATAGGCCTCGTAGTCGTGCCGAACCAAGGCCTGCACCAGCGGGTGCAGGGGATAGGCCGTCTGGATGAGCATGCGACTGCGCGCGGCCTGTTGAGCATCGCGGCCCGCGCGGCCGGCAGCCTGCATGAGCAGGGCGAACAGACGCTCGGGCGCCCGGAAGTCACTGCTGAACAGGGCACCGTCCGGGTTCACCGCCGCCACCAGGGTCACGCGCCGGAAGTCGTGCCCCTTGGCCACCATCTGCGTGCCCACCAACACGTCCACCTCGCCGCCGTGCACTTGGGCCAACTGGGCCTGCAGCGATCCGGCATGCCGCGTGGTGTCGGCATCGATGCGCAGGATGCGCGCCGGGCCGCCATCGCGACCCCGCAACAGGGGTGGCAGTTGTTCCTCCAGCCGCTCCGTCCCGCGGCCGATGGCCGACAGGTCAAGGTTGCCGCAGTCGGGGCAGGCACGCGGCACACGGTGGGCGGCTCCGCAGTGGTGGCAGCGCAGACTGCGGTCTACCTTGTGGAAGACCTGCCAAGCGCTGCAGTGTGGGCAGGCGCTCTTCCAAGTGCAGGCGCCGCATTGCAGTACGGGGGCATAGCCGCGCCGGTTGAGCAGCAGCAAGCTCTGCTCGCCTCGGTCGATCCGCTCCTGCACCGCGGCGATCAATGCGGTCGACAAGAGGCTGCCACCCGCCCCCGAGACCACGCCGCGCGGCTGCAGGTTCAAGTCGACCAGTTCGACCTTGGGCAAGACGCCGCCGCCCACACGGCTGGGCATGCTCAGTAGCCGGTATCGGCCCTGTTGCGCATGCCGCCAGGATTCCAGGGACGGTGTGGCCGAGCCCAGGACCACCGGCACGCCCAGCAGCCGTGCGCGGTAGACAGCCAGGTCACGTGCGGAATAGCGCGCCCCTTCCTGCTGCTTGTAGGAGGGGTCGTGCTCCTCATCGACGACGACAAGGCCCAAGCGGGGCAGGGAGGCCATCACCGACAGGCGCGTTCCCAACAGCAGATCGGCTTGGCCCAGATGCGCCTGCAGCCAGTGGTTCACGCGCTGCGCCGGGGTCAAGCCACTGTGCAGCGTCACCAGGCGGTGGCCCGCGAACCGAGCGCGCAACCGCGCCTCCAGTTGGGGTGTCAGGTTGATCTCGGGCACCATCACCAGCACCTGTTGGCCGCGCGCCAGGGTCTGCTCGGCCAGGCGCAGGTAGACCTCGGTCTTGCCGCTGCCGGTCACACCGTGCAGCAACACCGGTATCGCCGGCTTGTCAGGCATGGTCTGGCTGGGGGCCCCCACCAAGGCCTTCAGCGCAGCCGCCTGTTCAGCTGTCAATGCCGGCAGGGCCTGGACGGGGGCAGCGTCCGCGGCAGCCTGACGGCTCAAGCGCGTGCGGCGGCGGGACAGCGAATCGGGCGTGGCCTTGCGCAATTCGGGCGGAAGAACCGACAGCGCCAACTCACCCAGGCCCCGTTGGTAGTAGCCGGCGGCAAAGGCCACCAGTTGGCGCCATGCCCGATCCAAGGGCGGGAGGTCGAGCACCCGCGATATCGGCTTGAGACCCGCTCCGGCCGGGCTGTTTCGCGCATCGGGCGCAAGCGCCTGGTCTACGGGCAGGCCGTTGGCCTCCCACACCACGCCCATTACCTCGCGGCGGCCCAGGGGCACCCACACCAGAGTGCCGGGCATCAGCGGCTGGTCGTGGAAATAGCTCAAGGGGCCGGCCAAGCCGCTGTGGTGCGGCAGGTCCACCACCACCGCCACCACATCAGGACCACACGAATCCAATTCCTGAGCCACAGCCACTAACTTCTTGATTCAGATGCTCTTTTGCCGCTTACCCACTTTTCCTGTGGACAAGTTTGGGGACAAGCTGCCGATGGATGCGCCAAGTGCCTGATTTTCCTCTCTCCGGCTTGACTTGCCTCACGAGGAGGCAGGCGAATTCACGACGAAGAATCAAATACTTAGGTGAAAAAACTGATGTTTTTCAAGTTGGAAAGCCCAGGGCACCCCCCTGGATGGGGTAAGCACCGAATTGGGGATAAGTGCGCCGCAAGCGTCAGAATTCATGGACAGACTTCGTCGACGGGCCCACCGCCACACCATCGCGTTTCGAACGCGAGTGAGCGCCCACGTGGTGTTCAATTTGCGCGACTGCGACGCGAATGGGCATGCGCTTCATCCACCAGGGCGGCCACTGACTCGGGCGGGGTGTGCTGGTTCAGGCCGTGCCCGAGGTTCAGCACATGGCCGCCCCAGCCACCGTCAGCCCGCCGGGGCGGGCCGAAGCGGTCCAGGGTGCGACGCACCTCGGCGCGGACCGCCTGCTCACCGCCGAACAGCACCATGGGGTCAATGTTGCCCTGCAAGGCCACCCGGTCGGCCACAAGGGCACGCGCGGCGCCCAGGTCGGTGGTCCAGTCCAGGCCCACCACATCGGCACCGCAGGAGGCGATGCCTTCGAGCCACTGGCCGCCGCCCTTGGTGAACACGATGCAGGGCACGCGTTGCCCTTGGTGCTCGCGCTTGAGGCCTTCCACCACGCGGCGCGTGTAGGCCAGACTGAAGGCTTGGAAGGCGCCGTCGGCCAGCACCCCACCCCAACTGTCGAACACCATCACGGCCTGCGCGCCCGCATCGATCTGCGCATTGAGGTACTGCGTGACCGCCTGCGCATTGACCTCCAGGACCCGGTGCATCAGGTCGGGGCGGCGGTACATCAGGCTCTTCACATGGCGATAGTCGTCGCTGCCGGCTCCCTCGACCATGTAGCAGGCCAGGGTCCAGGGGCTGCCGGAAAAACCGATCAGCGGCACGCGGCTGCGCCCATCGGGCAGTGTCAAGGCCTTGCGGATGGAGGCCACCGCGTCGAACACATAGCGCAGCTTGTCCATGTCGGGCACCGCCAGACTGGCCACATCGGCCTCCTCACGCACCGTCTTGGCAAACCGAGGGCCTTCGCCGGCCGCAAAGCTCAAGCCCAGTCCCATGGCGTCGGGCACCGTGAGAATGTCGGAGAACAGGATGGCCGCGTCCAGCGGATAGCGGTCCAGCGGCTGCAGCGTGACCTCGGTGGCGAAGTCGGGGCTGGTGGCCAAGCCCATGAAGCTGCCGGCCCTTGCACGGGTGGCGTTGTATTCAGGCAGATAGCGGCCGGCCTGGCGCATCAACCACACCGGGGTGTAGTCGGTGGGCTGGCGCAGGCACGCGCGCAAAAACTGGTCATTGGCGTAACCGGCGTGACTCATCCTTGTTCTCCTCTGCTCGGATTATCAACGCTGGCGAGTGTCCAGTCGATCTGACATGCGCGGATGGCAGAAATGAAAACGCCCGCGCGGCGAACCGGCGGGCGCTCAGGCCGCAGAGAACCGGGCTGCGCCTACTTCTTGCGGAACTTGCGAATGGCCGCCAGTTGCGCAGCCATCGCGGCGAACTCGCTCTGGGCCGTCGCAAAGTCGATGTCGCTCTTGGCGTTCTTCATCATCTCTTCGGCGTGCCGCTTGGCCTCGTTGGCCTTGGCCTCGTCGAGGTCATGGCCCCGGATGGCCGTGTCGGCCAGCACGGTCACGCGGTTGGGCTGCACCTCCAGGATGCCACCGGCCACGAACACGAACTCCTCTTCGCCATTGTCCGCCCGCTCGATGCGCACGGCACCGGGCTTGATGCGGGTGATCAAGGGCGTGTGCCGGGGCATGATGCCCAGCTCGCCGTTCTCGCCCGGCAGCGCGACGAACTTCGCTTCGCCCGAGAAGATGTTCTCTTCGGCAGAGACCACGTCGACGTGAATGGTTGCCATGACGGCTCCTTATTGCAGCTTCTTGGCCTTCTCAAAAGCCTCATCAATGGTGCCGACCATGTAGAAGGCCTGCTCGGGCAGCGAGTCGCACTCGCCGGCCACGATCATCTTGAAGCCGCGGATGGTTTCCTTCAGGGGCACATACTTGCCCGGTGTACCGGTGAACACCTCGGCGACGTGGAAGGGCTGCGACAGGAAGCGCTGGATCTTGCGGGCGCGGGCCACGGCCAGCTTGTCTTCCGGCGAGAGTTCGTCCATGCCCAGAATCGCGATGATGTCGCGCAGTTCCTTGTAGCGCTGCAGGGTGGCCTGCACCGCACGGGTGGTGCTGTAGTGCTCTTCGCCCACGACGTTCGGGTCGATCTGGCGGCTGGTGGAGTCCAGCGGATCCACGGCGGGATAGATACCCAGCGCGGCGATGTCACGCGACAACACCACGGTGGCGTCCAGGTGGGCGAAGGTGGTGGCCGGCGAGGGGTCGGTCAGGTCGTCGGCGGGCACGTACACGGCCTGGATCGAGGTGATGGAGCCGACCTTGGTGGAGGTGATGCGCTCCTGCAGACGGCCCATTTCCTCGGCCAGCGTGGGCTGGTAGCCCACGGCCGAAGGCATACGGCCCAGCAGCGCGGACACTTCGGTACCGGCCAGGGTGTAACGGTAGATGTTGTCCACGAAGAACAACACGTCACGGCCTTCGTCACGGAAAGACTCGGCAATGGTCAGACCGGTCAGGGCCACGCGCAGACGGTTGCCCGGGGGCTCGTTCATCTGACCGTAGACCATGGACACCTTGGACTCGGACAGATTGTCCTGCTTGACCACGCCCGAGTCGGACATCTCGTGATAGAAGTCGTTGCCTTCACGGGTGCGCTCACCCACGCCGGCGAACACCGACAGGCCCGAGTGGGCCTTGGCGATGTTGTTGATGAGTTCCATCATGTTCACGGTCTTGCCCACGCCGGCACCGCCGAACAGACCCACCTTGCCGCCCTTGGCGAAGGGGCAGATCAGGTCGATCACCTTGATGCCGGTTTCGAGCAGTTCCTGCGAAGGCGACAGCTCGTCATAAGCGGGGGCCTTGCGGTGGATGGACGCGGTCAGCTCGGTGGACACCGGGCCACGCTCGTCGATGGGGTTGCCCAACACGTCCATGATGCGGCCCAGGGTGGCCTTGCCCACGGGCACGGTGATGGGGGCGCCCGTGTTGGTCACGGTCACGCCGCGGCGCAGGCCGTCGGACGAGCCCAGCGCAATCGTGCGCACGATGCCGTCGCCCAGCTGCTGCTGGACTTCCAGCGTCAGGGCCGAGCCTTCCATCTTGAGCGCGTCGTACACGCGGGGCATGTGGTCGCGGGGAAATTCGACGTCCACAACGGCGCCGATGCACTGAACGATCTTGCCCTGGGCTTGGGTGGTCGACATGGTTCGTTCCTCTAGTTCAATTCAATAAATTCGTGGGTGGCAGCCTTCGGTCAACCGCTGATGGCGGCTGCGCCGCCCACGATTTCCGAGAGTTCCTTGGTGATGGCGGCCTGGCGGGTCTTGTTGTAGACCAGCTTGAGCTCACCGATCAGGGTGCCGGCGTTGTCGGTAGCGGCCTTCATGGCCACCATGCGCGCGCTTTGCTCGCTGGCCATGTTCTCGGCGACCGACTGGAACACCAGCGCCTCGATGTAGCGCTTGAGCAGCTCGTCGATGACGGTGGGCGCATCCGGCTCGTAGAGGTAATCCCAGCCATAGGCCTTCTTTTCCTCTTCGGTCTGGTCCAAGACACTGCTGGACAGCGGCAGCAGCTGCTCGACCAGCGGCTCCTGCTTCATGGTGTTGATGAACTTGGTGTAGCAGATGTGCACCTCGTCCAGTTCACCGGCGACAAACGCATCGAGCATGGTCTTGACCGGGCCGATCAGCTTGTCGAGCTGCGGGGCGTCGCCCAACTGCACGGCCTGGCTCACCACCTTGGCGCCGATGCGGTTGAGGAAGCCCAGGCCCTTGTTGCCGATGGCCACAGCCATCACCTGCTTGCCAGCGGTCTGCGCATCGCGCATCTTCTGCGTGACCGCGCGCAACACGTTGGTGTTCAGGCCACCGCACAGGCCCTTGTCGGTGGTCACGACGATGAAGCCCACTGCCTTGGCGGTACCGGTGGAGCGCATGTAAGCGCTCTGGTACTCGGGGTTGGCCTTGGACAGGTTGGCGGTGATGTTGCGGATCTTGTCGCTGTACGGACGCGCCGCGCGCATCCGGTCCTGCGCCTTGCGCATCTTGGAGGCGGCGACCATTTCCATGGCCTTGGTGATCTTCTTGGTGTTCTCCACCGATTTGATCTTGCCGCGGATTTCCTTGCCGGCTGCCATTTGCTTGGTTCCTTGAGTTGAGGCTCAGTCGGGGATCAGGCAAACGACTTCTTGAACGCTGCAATGGCGCCCGACAGCTCTTCTTCAGCCGCCTTGTCCATGGCCTTGTCGTTCTCGAGCTTGGCCAGCAGCGCGGCATGGCTGGACTTCAGATGCGTGTGCAAGCCCGATTCGAACGCCAGCACCTTCTTCACATCGATGTCGTCCAGGTAGCCCTTGTTGGCGGCGAACAGCGAAGCGGCCATCAGGGAGATGGGCAGCGGGCTGTACTGCGGCTGCTTGAGCAGTTCGGTCACGCGGGCACCGCGGTCGAGCTGCTTGCGGGTGGCCGCATCCAGGTCGGAAGCGAACTGCGCGAAGGCGGCCAGCTCACGGTACTGGGCCAGGTCGGTACGGATACCGCCGGACAGTGACTTGATCAGCTTGGTCTGAGCCGCACCACCCACACGCGATACCGAGATACCGGCGTTGATGGCGGGGCGGATACCGGCGTTGAACAGGGACGTTTCCAGGAAGATCTGGCCGTCGGTGATCGAGATCACGTTGGTGGGCACGAAGGCGGACACGTCACCGGCTTGCGTTTCGATCACGGGCAGGGCCGTGAGCGAACCCGTCTTGCCCTTCACCTCACCCTTGGTGAAGGCCTCGACATAGTCAGCGTTCACGCGTGCAGCACGCTCGAGCAGGCGGCTGTGGAGATAGAACACGTCGCCGGGGAAGGCTTCGCGGCCGGGCGGACGGCGCAGCAGCAGCGACACCTGGCGGTAGGCCACGGCTTGCTTGGACAGGTCGTCATAGATGATCAGGGCGTCTTGGCCGCGGTCGCGGAAGTACTCGCCCATCGTGCAGCCGGAGTAGGCCGACACGTACTGCATGGCGGCGGATTCAGATGCCGAAGCTGCCACCACGATGGTGTAGTCCATGGCGCCGTGCTGCTCGAGTGCGCGCACCACGTTCTTGATCGACGACGCCTTCTGGCCGATGGCGACGTAGATGCAGGTCATGTTCTGACCCTTCTGGTTGATGATCGCGTCAATGGCCACGGCGGTCTTGCCGGTCTGGCGGTCGCCGATGATCAGCTCGCGCTGACCGCGGCCGATCGGCACCATGGAGTCGATCGACTTCAGACCGGTCTGCACCGGCTGGTCCACGGACTTCCGTGCGATCACGCCCGGGGCGACCTTCTCGATCACGTCGGTCATCTTGGCGTTGATCGGACCCTTGCCATCGATGGGCTGGCCCAGCGCATTCACCACACGGCCGATCAGCTCGGGACCCACGGGCACTTCCAGGATGCGGCCCGTGCACTTGACGGTATCGCCTTCGGAAATGTGCTCGTACTCGCCCAAGATCACGGCGCCCACCGAGTCGCGCTCGAGGTTCAGGGCCAGGCCGTAGGTGGCTTGGCCGCTGGCGGTGGCCGGGAACTCCAGCATTTCGCCCTGCATGGCGTCGGACAGGCCGTGGATGCGGACGATGCCGTCGGTCACGGACACGACGGTGCCTTGGTTGCGGATGTCCGTCGAGGCGCCAAGGCCCTCGATGCGGCTCTTGATCAGTTCAGAAATCTCTGCGGGATTGAGTTGCATGGTTTTCTCCGGCCCTCACGCGGTGAGGGCAAGCTTCATCTGTTCCAGGCGGGCCTTGACGGAGGTGTCCAGCACCTCATCACCGACCACCACACGAATGCCGCCGATGAGCGATGCGTCGATCACCACCGTGGCGTTGAGCTTGCGACCAAAGCGCTTCTCCAGCGTGGCCTTGACTTCGTCAACCTGGGACGCGCTCAATTCGAACGCGCTGTGGATGACGGCATCGGACACGCCCGAGCGGGCGTTGATCAGGAGCTGGAACTGCTGCGCGATTTCGCCCAGCGCGGCCAGACGGCCGTTTTCCAGCACCGCCGCCAGCAGGTTGCCGACCTTGGGCGACAGCGGCTTCTTCATCACCGAGGTGATGACCTCGGTAACTTGAGCCGCAGTGGCCTTGGGGTTGTCGGCAAACGCCAGCAGTTGTTCGTTGGAGGCCACGGCCGCCAGGGCCGTGAGTTCCGACGCAGCCGCGGCATCGCCGCCGGCCTTCAGGAGCGCCTCCGCATAGGGGCGCGCAATGGTGGCAAGCTCGGCCATGGCTTAGAGCTCCGCCTTCAGCCGGCCCAGCAGCTCGCCGTGGACGGTGGCGTTGACTTCCTTGCGCAGGATCTGTTCCGCGCCCTTGACGGCCAACACGGCCACCTGGTCGCGCAGCGCTTCACGCGCCTTGACGATCTCCTGCTCGGCCTCGGCCTTGGCCGCGGCGATGATCTTGGCGGCTTCCTCGGAAGCGCGGCCCTTGGCGTCTTCGACCATCGACTGGGCCAGACGCTCAGCGTCGGCCAGGCGCTTGGCCGCGTCGTCGCGCGCAGCCGACAGCTGCTCTTCGACGCGCTTGTTGGCCACAGCCAAATCGGCCTTGGCCTTGTCGGCAGCCGACAAGCCTTCGGCGATCTTCTTGGCGCGCTCGTCCAGGGCGGCCGTGATCGGCGGCCAGACGAACTTCATCGTGAACCAGACCAGGATCGCGAATACGATCATCTGGACGATGAGGGTACCGGTGATGCTCACTTGTTTGCCTCAATCGGTTTGGGGAACCTCAGCTTGGGGCACACCACGAGGGCGCGCCCCAGCCTCTCAACTCGACTGAAGTCGATTTACTTGGCGATGGCGGCCAGCTGACCCAGAAACGGGTTGGCGGTGGCGAACCACAGGGCGATACCGGTGCCGATGATGAAGGCCGCGTCGATCAGGCCGGCCAGCAGGAACATCTTGGTCTGGAGCTTGTCCATCAGCTCGGGCTGACGGGCGGCACCCTCGATGTACTTGCCGCCCATCATGCCGATCCCGATGCACGCGCCGAGCGCGCCCAGACCGATGATGAGACCGCAAGCGATGGCAACGAGAGCAACGTTGGTCATGATGACTCCTTGGTTGGCAAGCGACAGAAGCTTGGAGAGGTTGGAAACGCGAAAGACGGGGTACTGCGAAAGCGGTGCGACGGGACCTCAGTGACCTTCGTGAGCCTGGCCGATGTAGACCAGCGTGAGCATCATGAAGATGAAGCCCTGGAGCACGACGATCAGGATGTGGAAGATGGCCCAGCCCAGACCGGTGAGGAAGTGCAGACCGAAACCCCACCAGGTAGCGGTCGCGCCAAGCAGCGCGATCAGCATGAATACCAGCTCGCCCGCGAACATGTTGCCGAACAGTCGCATGCCGAGCGACACGGTCTTGGCGGCGTACTCGATGAGCTGCAGCGCGAAGTTGAAGGGCGCGAGGATGATGCCGCTGCCGAACGGGGCCGAGAACAGCTCGTGCACGAACCCGCCCGGATGCTTGATCTTGATGCCGTAGTAGATCGACGCGCAGAGCACGACGATCGACAGAGAAAGGGTGCCGTTGAGGTCCGCCGTGGGCACGACGCGAAGATACGCGTGATGGGGATCCCGGCCGGTGGCTTCGTAGTAGAGCTCCCAGGCCTTGGGCAGGAGATCCAGCGGCAGGAAGTCCATCGCGTTCATCAGGACGATCCAGACGAACGAGGTCAGGGCCAGCGGCGCGATGTAGGTGAGGTCGCCCTTGACAATCGAGCGCGCCTGCTCGTGGACGAACTCGACCAGCGACTCGATGGCACCCACGAAGCGACCCGGCACGCCCGCGGTGACCCGGGTAGCCGCCGCGCGCAGCAGCCAGGCGGTGACCAGCGCGAGCAGCACCGAGAAGAAGACGGTATCCCAGTTGACGATGCTGAAATCGACGATCGACTTCTGCGCCTCACCTGTGCCATTGAAATGGGTGAGGTGATGGACGATGTACGAGGACGGGGTAGGGGCTTGAGCGTCGGCTGCCATGGCTGGTTGGTGTCGCTGCGTCGGTTCCGGTTACGAGCTCGGGTCCCTCAGGTGCTGCTGCCGCCCTTCGGAGGCCAGTCGCGCGGCGCGTCGCGGACGACGAGCAGCGCAAACAGTGGCGCCTTCAGGGCCACGATGAGACCGAGCACCAGCGCCAGCCAGTTCACGTCGGGCATCGCATGGACGATCCACGCGACCAATCCCACCGTGAGCCCGATCTTGGCGAACTCGCCCAGGAAGAACACTGCCGGGTACGACTCCGGCGAGCGGCCTCGCTGCAAGGCGAGACGAAGGGCGAACAAGGCATTCGGAACCACCGCCGCCATGCCGCCGAGCACGAAAAATTTCGCACTCGTCCAGTCGAAGGCCAGCCCCGCCACGAGGCCGAGGATGATGACCGAAACGACCTGCAAACCGACTGCTGCGAACATGACCCCGAATGCGGCGAGGATTGCCCACCCCTTCGGGCTTGCACGAGTCAAGATGCTGGCAGAAGC
>JBEAWD010000057.1:0-7800 GCA_041160585.1 Pseudomonadota bacterium
CCCTTTCTCATCGTGGTCGGCTTGGCCATCCCCGCCACCCGCATGGTGATCGAGCAAAAAGACACCTCGCAGGCCGATCTCACCATCAAGGCCACCGGCTACCAGTGGAAGTGGGGCTACGACTACCTCAAGGGCGAAGGCGAGGGCATCAGCTTCCTGGCCACGCTGGACGCCTCGCACCGCATGATGAGCGACAGCGGCAAGCCCGAGGCGATCGACAACTACCTCCTGAAGGTGGACAACGCGGTCGTGGTGCCCGTGGACAAGAAGATCCGCATCATCACCACCGCCAACGACGTGATCCACGCCTGGGCTGTGCCGGCCTTTGCCGTCAAGCAGGACGCCATTCCCGGTTTCGTGCGCGACACCTGGTTCCGGGCCGAGAAGATCGGTGATTACTACGGCCAGTGCCAAGAGCTGTGCGGCAAGGAGCACGCCTACATGCCCATCCACGTGAAGGTGGTCTCACAAGAGGACTACACCAAGTGGGTGGACGGCGAGAAGAAGAAGGCTGCGGCCAAGGCCGATGACCCCAACAAGGAATGGAAGCTGGCCGAACTGGTGGCCCGCGGCGAGAAGGTCTACAGCGCCAACTGCGCGGCCTGCCACAAGGCAGACGGCGCCGGCGCCGGCCCCATCAAGGGCCTGGTGGGGTCGAAGGTCGTGCTGTCCGACGACAAGGCTCAGCAGATCGCCATCATGCTCAATGGCGCCGGCGGCGGTGCCATGCCAGCCTGGAAGCAGCTCTCGGACACCGAGATTGCCGCCGTGGTGACCTACACCAAGAACGCCTGGTCCAACCAGACCGGCCAGGTGGTGCAGCCCGCTGACATCAAAACCGCCCGCAAGTAATCCCAGCCTCAAGTCTCGAAGGAAAACTCATGAGTGCAGTTCTCGACCATCACGGCCACGGCGGCCATGACGATCACGCGCATGACCACCCGCACGGCTGGCGTCGCTGGGTCTTCGCCACCAACCACAAGGACATCGGCACGCTGTACCTGCTGTTCAGCTTCACGATGCTGATGATCGGCGGCCTGCTGGCCCTGTTCATCCGCCTGGAACTCTTCCAGCCGGGCCTGCAGTACTTCAATCCTGAACTGTTCAACCAGTTCACCACCATGCACGGCCTGATCATGGTGTTCGGCGCCATCATGCCGGCCTTCGTGGGCTTTGCGAACTGGATGATCCCGCTGCAGATCGGCGCAGCCGACATGGCCTTCGCGCGGATGAACAACTTCAGCTTCTGGCTGATGATCCCGGCAGCCATCATGCTCGTGAGCAGCTTCTTCATGCCCGGTGGTGCGCCTGCCGCCGGTTGGACGCTGTATGCACCGCTGACCCTGCAGATGGGCCCCTCGATGGATGCCGGCATCTTTGCCATGCACATCCTGGGCGCTTCGTCCATCATGGGCTCGATCAACATCATCGTGACCATCCTGAACATGCGCGCGCCGGGCATGACGCTCATGAAGATGCCGCTGTTCGCCTGGACCTGGCTGATCACCGCCTACCTGCTGATCGCGGTGATGCCTGTGCTGGCTGGTGCCATCACCATGACGCTGACGGATCGCCACTTCGGCACGTCCTTCTTCAACCCCGCCGGCGGCGGTGACCCGGTGATGTACCAGCACATCTTCTGGTTCTTCGGTCACCCCGAGGTGTACATCATGATCCTGCCGGCCTTCGGCATCGTGAGCGCCATCATCCCGGCCTTCGCCCGCAAGAAGCTCTTCGGCTACACGTCCATGGTGTACGCCACGGCCTCCATCGCCATCCTGTCGTTCATCGTGTGGGCCCACCACATGTTCACGACTGGCATGCCCGTGACCGGCCAGCTGTTCTTCATGTACGCCACGATGCTGATCGCGGTGCCCACAGGCGTGAAGGTGTTCAACTGGATCGCCACGATGTGGAAGGGCTCGATGACCTTCGAGACGCCCATGCTGTTCTCGGTGGGCTTCCTGTTCGTGTTCACCATGGGCGGCTTCACCGGCCTGATCCTGGCCATGGCGCCCATCGACATCCAGCTGCAGGACGGCTACTACGTGGTGGCCCACTTCCACTATGTGCTGGTGGCAGGCTCCCTGTTCTCCATGTTCGCTGGCGTCTACTACTGGGCGCCCAAGTGGACCGGCGTGATGTACAACGAAACCCGCGGCAAGATCCACTTCTGGGGTTCGTTGATCTTCTTCAACATCACCTTCTTCCCGATGCACTTCCTGGGCCTGGCCGGCATGCCGCGCCGCTATGCCGACTACCCGATGCAGTTCGCCGACTTCAACGCGATCGCCTCGGTGGGCGCCCTCGGCTTCGGTCTGATGCAGGTCTACTTCTTCGTGTTCATCGTCCTGCCCATGATGATGGGCAAGGGCGAGAAGGCCCCGCAAAAGCCTTGGGAAGCCGCTGAAGGCCTGGAGTGGGAAGTGCCGTCGCCGGCCCCGTTCCACACCTTCGAAACGCCGCCCAAGCTCGATGTCACCGCCACCAAGGTGATCGGCTGATTGGCCTGAGCGACGTCGCACACCGAAGTTCGAGGCCGCCATGCTCAGTGATGACCAAAAGCGCGCCAACCGCCGGCTGGGATGGATCCTGGCCACGGTGGCCCTGGCCTTTGCCATCGGCTTTGCGCTGAAGATCACCCTGCTCGGCCGTTGAGGCCTTCGCCGACTCATCCCCAGCGTTCATGAAGCACGACAACCAAGCCCCCAAAGCCCTGCGCCTGGACAACCGGCGCATGGTGGGCAAGCTCGTGGTGATCGCCGGCTTGATGTTCGGCTTTGGCTATGCGCTGGTGCCCATCTACCGCGCCGTGTGTGATGCCTTGGGCGTCAACGTGCTGTCGGTTTCCGAGCGCGTGGGTTCGGGCCAGTCCACGCCTGAGCAGGCCGCGCAGATGCTGGCCAACACGCAGGTCGACCGGTCGCGACTGATCACGGTGGAATTCGACGCCAACGCGCGCGGTCCCTGGGATTTCAAGCCGGCGCAGCGTTCGATGCAGGTACATCCGGGTGAACTCAACACGGTGATGTACGAGTTCCGCAACGTGCAGGACCGGACCATGGCCGCACAGGCCATCCCCAGCTACGCACCCATGCAGGCCTCGCCGCACTTCAACAAGCTCGAGTGCTTCTGCTTCAATGAATACACCCTGGCCCCCGGCGAGACCCGAGCTTGGCCGGTAGCCTTCGTGATCGACCCCAAGCTGCCCAAGGACGTCACCACCATCACGCTGTCCTACACCTTCTTCGAGGTCAAGGGCAAGGGCGTGAAGGCGGCTGCCGCGCCGGTGGTGAACACAGGGTCGTGATGCAACACGCCATGAACACGGCGCCCGACGATGGCAAGCTCCAGCAGGCGGTGGCCCGCAAGGGCTCGGTGCTGCAGGCTTTCAAGGCCGTGGCCTGGTCCTTCCTGGGCATCCGCCGATCCGACGGCTATGCCCAGGACGTCGCCCAGCTCAACCCCCTGCACGTGATCGCCGCCGGCCTCATCGCCGCCGCTTTGTTCGTGGCCGGCGTGTGGTGGCTGGTGAACTGGATCGTCGCCAGCGGCGTGGCGCAAACTTGATTTTGGTACGAGGAGAAAACACGATGTCCGCAGCCACCCACGGCGCCACACCGCACTACTTCATTCCCGGGCCTTCGCGGCACCCGGTGATGGCCGCCATTGGCCTGTTCTTCGTCATCCTGGGTGCCGGCCAGTGGGTCAACGGCTCCGGCTGGGGCATGTATGCGCTGCTCTTCGGGCTGCTGTGGTGGGCCATCGTCCTCAAGCAGTGGTTCAGCGACGCCATCCGCGAAAGTGAAAGCGGCCTCTACGGTGACCGCATCGACGTGTCCTTCCGCTGGAGCATGAGCTGGTTCATCTTCAGCGAAGTCATGTTCTTTGCCGCCTTCTTCGGCGCGCTGTACTGGGCCCGCGTGCACTCGGTGCCGATGCTCGGCAACCTCGAGCACCAATTGCTGTGGCCCGACTTCAAGGCCATCTGGCCCAGCGCTGGCGGCGTCACCGCCTCGCCGGCCGGCATCACCGAGCCC
The DNA here is from genome assembly GCA_041160585.1 of Pseudomonadota bacterium. Taxonomy (GTDB): domain Bacteria; phylum Pseudomonadota; class Gammaproteobacteria; order Burkholderiales; family Burkholderiaceae_C; genus RFTU01. The sequence continues at coordinate 4,041 of JBEAWD010000057.1, forward strand.
TTTGCCACCATCGGCCCTTGGCCCCTGCCCACGATCAACACCGCGCTGCTGCTGACCTCGGGCGCCACCCTCACCGTGGCTCACCATGCCCTGATCGCCGGCAACCGCAGCAAGACCATCCTGTGGATGTGGATCACCGTGGTGCTGGGCGCCACCTTCGTGGTGGTGCAGGCCTACGAATACGCCCACGCCTACAACGATTTGAACCTCAAGCTCAATTCGGGCATCTTCGGCTCCACCTTCTTCTTGCTCACCGGTTTCCACGGCTTTCACGTGTTGGTGGGCATGCTGATGCTGCTGTTCATCACGCTGCGCCTGCAGAAGGGCCACTTCACCAGCGAACGCCACTTCGGTTTCGAAGGTGCGGCCTGGTACTGGCACTTCGTGGACGTGGTGTGGCTGGGCCTGTACTTCCTGGTGTACTGGCTGTAAACGGCCCACTGACCGCGAAGTAAAAAGGGCGCCCATGGGGCGCCCTTTGGTTTGAAGCGCCGGCGCGCGTTCAGCGGTTCACCGGCAAGCCCGAGGGTTGCACCCAGCCCATCCAGTAGGAAAACAGCACGAACAGGAACAGGGCGATCGACAAGCCCACCCGCAAAGCCAGGGCACGTGCCATCTTGCTGTCCCGCCCATCGCCGTCGCGGGACTTTTTCAGCATGAACACACCCGCGCTGGCCAAAGCGGCGATGATGCCCACCAGGGCCAAGGCGATCAGCAGTTTCATGTCTCCATTGTCACACCCGGTCAAAGACGATGCTGCCGCCCCCGACAAGCGGGCCGGGTGGCGCGTGGTGCTGGCCCTGGCGGCCATCGGCGCCATGGCGCTGACGGCATCGCTCGGCCTGTGGCAGCTCAAGCGCGCCGAGCAGAAGGACGCCCTGCAGGCCTCGGTGCAGGCCAAGGCCCTGATGCCGCCGCTGCAGGCCGCGCAGCTGCAGGGCCAGGCCGACATCCACCGTCTGGCCGATGTCATGGGCCGCTGGAAGCCCGACACAACCGTCTTCCTGGAAAACCGGCCGATGTCAGGGCGGGCGGGGTTTATTGTCCTCACCGCGCTGGACTTGGGTGATGGCAGAACCGTGCTCGTGCAGCGCGGCTGGCAGCCGCGTGACATCCGCGACCGCACGATCACGCAGCCCGTACCCACTGAGGGTGAGCTGTGGATCCGTGTGCGCGCGCGTGCAGCCCCGCCGCCGTCGAGGTTGATGGACTTCGAGGGCGGCGTGCAGGGCAGGGTCCGGCAGAATGTGGATTTGGAACGGTATGCAGCCGAGTTCGGCCTGCCGGGCCTTCTGCCGATCAGCCTGCAGCAGTTGGAGCCGGCGCTGGCTTGCGCGGGCAGCGACTGCGCCGAGCGCCTGGAAGACGGCCTGCTGCGCGAGTGGACGGTGGTCGGCTCCAGCGCAGACAAGAACCGTGGCTACGCGGTGCAGTGGTTCTCGCTGAGTACGCTGGTCGCCGGTTTGTACCTCTGGTTCCAGTGGCTGCGGCCTTGGGTGCAGCGCCGTCGTGCGGCAGCCCGCAGTATTGAGCCCCAGGCCTGAACACCCATGAATCCGCCCCAGGAGCCCTGAACTTTGTCCCGCCCCTCGAATGCTGCCGACACCCCACCCCGCGAAGAGCCGGTGGGGTTCACCGTGCACTCACTGCCCGACGTGGCGGTGGACGATGCCCAGCGCACCCGAAGCGGTCGCTGGCGGCTGCTGCTGGTGTTGCTGGTGTGCGCCTCACCGGTGATCGCGTCCTATTTCACGTATTTCGTCATCCGCCCCGAGGGCCGCACCAACTACGCCACCCTGATCACCCCTGCGCCTGGTGTATCGCATGAATGGCCCGACTTCCAGATGAAGGACCTGGAGGGCAAGCCTGTCTCGGCGCGCGAGCTGCGGGGACAGTGGATGGTGTTGGCCATCGGGTCTTCGGCCTGCGATGAGGCCTGCGAGGACCGCCTGTTCATGCAGCGCCAATTGCGCGAGATGACCGGCCGTGAGCGTGACCGCCTGGACAAGGTTTGGATCGTCACCGATGAAGGCCCGGTCAAGCCCGAACTCGCACAGGCCCTGCTGGCCACGCCGGCCATGCGCATCCTGCGCGCCGATCGTGCGGCGGTGGCAGCCTGGCTGCAACCCGAAGCCGGTGCGAACCTCGAGGACCACCTCTATGTGGTCGACCCCATGGGTCAGTGGATGATGCGCGCGCCGGTGAAGGCCGATCCGATCAAGTTCAAGAAGGACATCGAGCGCCTGCTCAAGGCATCGAAATTCTGGGACACGGCCGGTCGGGGCGAAGGGCAATGAGCGACCCGACACCGGTGTGGAACCTGGCGCCCATCGTGCGCCTGGCGCTCTTGGGTCTGGTCTTGGCCGCAGCCCCCTTGGCCTGGGTGTGGTTGCGCCACCGCGACGGTGAACCGATTCGACGTTTGCGAGCACTTACCCTCGTCACGCTCTTCCTCACCTTCGACCTCGTCTTGTTCGGTGCCTTCACGCGCCTGACCGACTCCGGGCTGGGGTGCCCGGACTGGCCGGGCTGCTACGGCAGCGTCAGCCCCATGGGGGCGTCCGTTCAGATCAGCGCAGCCGAGCAGGCGATGCCCGACGGCCCCGTCACCACCGAAAAGGCTTGGATCGAAATGATCCACCGCTACTTGGCCACGGCCGTGGGGGTGCTGATCACGGTGATGACCGTGACCGCCTGGGCCCTGCACCGGCGACTGAACCGGCACCTGAACCGGCCACTGCACGCCGGCGCGCTGTTGTCGCCGTGGTGGCCGACCGCCACCCTGGTGTGGGTGTGTCTGCAGGGCCTCTTTGGTGCGCTGACCGTGACCATGAAGCTGTACCCGGCCATCGTCACCACACACTTGTTGGGCGGATTGGGGCTGTTGGTGCTCTTGGCGCTGCAGGCCGAAGGCTATCGGCAGCGCGAGGGGCAGTCCCATGTGGGCTTCTTTGACGACACGGCTCGGCCTGCGGCCTGGCGCGCGGCCGTGATGCTGCTGGCGGTGCTCAGTGGCCTGCAGATTGCCCTGGGCGGATGGGTCAGCACCAACTACGCCGTGCTGGCCTGCACCGATTTCCCCACCTGCCACGGGCAGTGGTGGCCGACCATGGATTTCGCCGAGGGCTTTGCCCTGCGCCGGCACCTGGGCCTGAACGCGCAGGGCAGCACCCTGGAAATGGACGCCCTGACCGCCATTCACTACACCCATCGGCTGATGGCCTATGTGGTGTTGGCGGCCTTGCTGGCCATGGCCTGGGCCCTTTGGCGTCTGGCTGCACCTGCCGCACGGCGCTGGGCCCTGTTTCTGGTCGGTGTGGCGCTGTGGCAGGCCGCCACCGGGGTGTCCAACGTGGTGCTGGGCTGGCCGCTCTTGGCGGCGGTGTCCCACACGGGCGGCGCTGCGGTCTTGGTGGTGGGATTGGCCACCCTGTGGATGCGCGCGCGCTCCGTAGAATCGCGGCTTCAGCCCTGAGCCTCATGTCCGCCACGTCCGAATCCATGGCCACTGCGCCACTGGCCAAGCAAGCCCCGCAATCCCCCAGGTCATCGCGGGTTCGGCAGTACTACGCGCTGACCAAGCCGCGCGTCGTGCAGCTCATCGTGTTCTGCGCGCTCATCGGCATGTTGCTGGCCGTACCCGGATGGCCATCGGCCCAGGAATGGGGCCGCGTACTCTTGGCCAGTGCGGGTATCTGGTTGGTGGCCGGTGCCGCGGCGGCCTTCAACTGCCTGGTCGAGCAGCACATCGACCGCCGCA
>JBEAWD010000073.1:0-3646 GCA_041160585.1 Pseudomonadota bacterium
GCTTTGGGGGGGATGGTGTCAGCTGACCGAAGGCCACCGTGCGCGGCGGCGGTAGGTCACAAAGGCGAACGGTACAGATGGCGGCAGCCCCTGCGAAACCGGTTCGATCCGCTGTACCGGCTCGAAGTCGCCCCCACGCCAATCGGGAAAGAAGGCATCGGCTGGCGGCTCGGCATCGATCTCGGTCAGCACCAGTTCGTCGGCCATCGGCAGGGCCAGTGCATACACCTGTGCGCCCCCGATGACGAACACGCGTGGCTCATCGGCCAGGGCGTGCAGTGCCGCCTCCAACGTGGTGTGGAGTTCAGCCCCAGGGCATGAAGCGTGGGCATCGCGGCTGAGCACGATGTTGCGCCGGCCGGGCAAGGGCCTGAAGGGCGGGGGCAGGCTGTCCCAGGTCTTGCGACCCATCACCACCGGACAGCCCAGCGTCACCTGCCGAAAATGCTTCAGGTCTTGAGGCAGGTGCACGAGCAGTTGGTTGTTCAAGCCGATCCCGAGGTTGCGGGTGACGGCTGCGATGAGGCTCACGCAAGCAGGACGGCGCAGGGGCTCGGGCGCATTCATGCCCGTGATTGTGCGCGCATGGGCAGCAGTGCGGCCGCGATGGCCACCAGCACGCAAGCGGCGGCAGCCCAATCGGTCGCGCGGGGCACCTCGCCCACGATCACGGTGGCGGTCAGTGTGCCCACCACCGGCACGGCCATGATCGAAAAGGCACTGGCCGAGGGCGGCAGGTGCTTGGCCATGCCGAACCAGATGACCTGTGCGTAGCCATAGTTCAGCACCACACCGTAGACGAGCGACCACCACAGCCCGGCGCTCAAGGCCTCGACGGTGGGAAAGGGCTCCTGCAGGGGCGCGATGATCCAGAAGCAGACCGCCCCCAAGACCATCATCCACACGGTCACGCTTTCGATCGGCAGACCCAGTTGGGAGCGGCGCATCAGGACCGTGCCCAGTGCCCAGCACAAAGCCGCCCCCTGCATCCACAAAACGGCTATCGGGTGCCCGGCCAGGGAATTGAGTTCATGTGCAGCCAGCAAGCCCACGGCCGCCGTGGCAGCCACCACCGAGATCAGCACCCGCCGGCTCAAGCGCTGCTCACCCAACAGGATGGCCACGAGAACGGTCCACACGGGCATGGTGAAGCCCAGGATGGCCGCGCGCCCCGAGGGCAAGTCGCTCAGGCCCACGATCGACAGCCCGTGCCAACCCAGGATGTTGGGCAAGGCCAGCCCGGCCACCGCGAGCCACAGACGCCGCGGCACCCGAAGGTCGACCCCACGCCAGTGGAAGAAGAGCAGCAGAAGAATGGCTCCACCGCTCATCGTCCAGGCACGGAACCACAGCGGACTGAGCTCGCGCAGCGAAAACTTCATCATCGGCCAGTTCACGCCCCACATCAGGGTCAGCGCCAGCAGCAGCAGGAGCTCGCGACCGCTGAGTTTCCAAGCGGGGGTCATGCCGACAGCCTTGAACCGGCCCCGTGCGGCTCACACCGCCACCGGTGCCTTGATGGCCGGGTGGTGCTGGTAGTCCAGCACCTCGAAGTCCTCGAGTTCGTAGTCGAAGAGCGATTCCGGCCGGCGCTTGATGTGCAGTGTGGGGTAGGGCAGCGGCTCACGCGACAGCTGCAGCCGAACCTGGTCGACGTGGTTGTCGTAGATATGGCAATCGCCACCGGTCCAGACGAAGTCGCCCACCTCGAGGTCGCACTGCTGCGCCAGCATGTGGGTGAGCAGGGCGTATGACGCGATGTTGAAGGGAACACCCAGGAAGATGTCGGCGCTGCGCTGGTAGAGCTGGCAGCTCAGGATCCCTTTGCCGCCGGGCGTGGGCGATGGCGCCACGTAGAACTGAAAGAAGGCGTGGCAGGGCATCAGGGCCATCTTGGGCAGGTCGGCCACATTCCAGGCGCTGACGATGATGCGTCGCGAATCCGGGTTGGTGCGAAGCTGTTGCATCACCTGGGCGATCTGATCGATGTGCTGCATGGACCCATCGGCCTGCGGTGCAGGCCAGGTACGCCACTGCACACCGTAGACAGGTCCGAGGTCACCGTTCTCTCGGGCCCATTCGTCCCAAATCGTGCAGCCCCGCTCCTGCAGCCACTTCACATTGGAATCGCCGCGCAGGAACCACAAGAGTTCCAGGATGATGCTCTTGAGGTGCACCTTCTTGGTGGTGACCAGGGGGAAGCCCTCGCGCAGGTCAAAGCGCATCTGGTGGCCGAACACACTGCGTGTGCCGGTACCTGTGCGATCACCTTTGGCCGCGCCGTGCTCGAACACATGGCGCATGAAATCTTCGTACTGGTGTCGGATCGGACGTGGACTCATACGCGCATTTTCGGTCATTCAGCCTGAACCCCGAACTGCATCGACGCCAGGCGGGCGTACAAGCCGCTGCGCGCCATCAGTTCCGCATGGGTGCCGTCCTCGACCAACTCCCCGCCGTCCAGTACCAGGATGCGGTCAGCTCGCTGCACGGTGGCCAACCGGTGGGCCACCACGATGGTCGTGCGGCCCTGCATGGCTGCCTCCAACGCGGCTTGCACCATGCGCTCGCTCTCCGAGTCCAGCGCGCTGGTGGCCTCATCCAGCAGCAACAAGGGCGGATTCTTGAGCATGGCGCGCGCAATGCTGATGCGTTGGCGCTGGCCGCCGGACAGGCGTACCCCCCGCTCCCCCAGAAAGCTTTGGTAGCCCTCGGGCAAGGCGCTGATGAACTCGTGCGCATGCGCCGCCTTGGCCGCCGCCACCACCTCCTCTTCGCTGGCCTGCGGCCGCCCGTAGCGGATGTTCTCCAGGGCACTGGTCGAGAAGATCACACTGTCCTGCGGCACGATGCCGATGCGCTCGCGCAAGTCCTTGAGTCGTGCACTTCGCACATCCACGCCATCGACCGTGATGCGGCCGCTTCTCGTGTCGTAGTAGCGCAGCAGCAACTGAAGCACCGTGCTCTTGCCCGCGCCGCTCGGGCCCACCAGGGCCACGGTTTCGCCCGGTTCGATCTGCAGCCGCAGGTGGCGCAGCGCAGCCGTGGCCGGGCGTGACGGGTAGTGGAATGTCACGTCTTCGAAGCGAACGGCAGAGCCCCCACGCGTGGCGGGCAGCTCGTGAGGGTGGGCGGGATCGGCCACCGGTGAACATGTGGCCAGCAGCTCCATCAGACGCTCGGTCGCGCCGGCCGCGCGCAGCAGGTCGCCGTACACCTCTGACAACACGGCCACGCTGCTGATGAGGATGATCACGAAGACAACGGTTTGCCCCAGGTGACCGGCCGTGATGCGGCCTTCGATCACCGACTGTGTTCCCTGATACAGGCCCCACAGCAGTGCGCCAAAGGTGGCGGTGATGATGAAGCCCACCAATACCGAGCGGATTCGGGTGCGCTTGCGCGCGGTATCAAATGCCGCCTCGGTGGCCTGGCTGAATCGGCCGGCCTCGCGCTGCTCTTGTACGTAACTCTGCACCACCGGCATGGCGTTGAGCACCTCGGCGGCGATCGCACTGGTATCGGCCACGCGATCCTGGCTCGCACGGGACAGCTTTCGAACCCGACGGCCGAAATACAGCGAGGGCAGCACCACCAACACCAGCATGCCCAAGACCTGTGCCATGACCGCCGGGTTCGTGACCAC
>JBEAWD010000086.1:0-2990 GCA_041160585.1 Pseudomonadota bacterium
TGCCCAGCACCTCGGCCAGTTGTCCACCGGTCTGCCGTTGCAGCTTCACGGCCATCACGAAGAATCGGATTTCGTCCACGGGCACGCGCTGGGCCAGTGCCTCAAAGGCGTCGTCCGGGTCCCCGCCCAGCTCGATCTGTTCGGCCACCAGGTCGAACTCGCCGGCCAGTGGCTGCGGACCCTCTTCGGCCGCCATTTGCAAGGCGGTGGAAAAGGCATGGCCGCTGCGCAGCGCGCGGGCCATCAGGTCCAAGGCATCGGGCAGCTGCAGCACCACCTCCCGTAACCGGCTGGCGCGACGGTTCAAGCGCTGCTGCCAGTGCGCCCTCACGCTGCCCCACCAGCCTGGGTCCTCCTGCCTGCGCAGCAGCGCCGGTGTGGCCGTGTCGCGGGGCTGGCCATCGGGCGCAAGGCCCGCGCCGCCCCAAGGGTCGGCGGGCCCGCTTGACGGGGTGTCGCCACCCCCGCTGGGTTCGTCGGGAAACCAGGCCTGCAGCCGGCGCCGCAGGCGTTGCACCATGGGGCTGTGGGTCTGGTGCCACAGCAGCATCAGGCCTTCCAGGCCCAAGGCGGCCGCCAGGAAGGTGGCGGCCATCAGGGCCAGCTGCATGGCGTCCAAGGGGGTGTCACTGGTGTTCATGGTGTTGCCTGCTCAGACGGCGCGCCGGTGCGGCTCGAAGAGGTTGGGCGGCAGCTGGATGCCCCGCGCCCGCAGGCGCGGCTCCAGTTGTGGCCGCACACCGGTGGACCGAAAGTGCCCGCGCACGCGCCCATCCGTGTCCACACCGGCGGCTTCGAACACCTGGAGGTCCTGCATCAGGATGGCGTCACCTTCCTGGCCGGTCACCTCGGAAATGCTCACCAGGCGGCGCGAGCCGTCTGACAGCCGCTGCAGTTGCAGCACCACCGACACCGCCGAGGCGATCAACTGCCGCGCCACGCGTGAGCCCAAGGCGCCAGGGCCCATGCTCACCATGTTTTCCACGCGCAGCAGCGCGTCGCGTGCGGTGTTGGCGTGCACCGTGGCCATCGAGCCCTCGTGACCGGTGTTCATCGCCTGCAGCATGTCGAAGGCCTCGGCGCCGCGCACCTCGCCCAGGATGATGCGATCGGGCCGCATGCGAAGCGCATTTCGCACCAAGGCGCGTTGCGACACCTCACCCACACCCTCGGTGTTGGGTGGGCGCGTTTCCAGCCGCACCACATGCGGTTGCTGCAAGCGCAGTTCGGCTGCGTCTTCGATCGTCACCACGCGCTCATCGGGCGAAATCGCCGCGGACAGGATGTTCAACAGGGTGGTCTTGCCGCTGCCCGTTCCGCCGGACACCAGCACGTTGAGCTTGGCGCGCACCAGGGCTTGCAGGAGCAGCCCCATCTCGGCGGTCAAGGAGCCCAGCTCCACCAGGCGGTCCAGCGTCAGTGCATCGCGTGAGAACTTGCGGATCGACACGGCCGATCCATCCAGCGCCAGGGGCGGGATGATGGCGTTGAAGCGCGAGCCGTCAGGCAAGCGCGCATCCACCATCGGGCTGTGGTCATCCACACGTCGGCCCACGCGCGCCACCACCCGGTCGATGGTGCGGCGAAGGTGGGGCTCGTCGTCGAATTGCACCGGCGCCGCCTGCAGCCGGCCCTGCCGCTCCACCCACACGCATCCAGGCCCATTGACCAGGATGTCGCTCACCCCATCATCCTGCAGCAGCGGCTCCAGCGGTCCCAGGCCCATCACCTCGTGCTCGATATCGGTGACCACCTGCGTGCGTTCGTTGGCGTTGAAGGGCAGGCCGGTGTCTTCGAGCAGGCGCTGCGTGAGTCTTCGAAGCTCGCTTCGCAGGCGCACCGGGTCCAGGGCGCGCAAGGCCTCCAGGTCCACACGGTCCAGCACGCGCTGGTAAAGCTCACGGCGCAGTTGCGCATAGCCCTGACGGTTCATGAGGCCCACCTCAGAAGCCGCTCGTGCCAGGGCCGGTGATCGTGCGTGGGGGTGATGGCTGCTGTCTTGGGCTCGGCCTGCGAACCGTGCGCGGCCAGATCGGCGGCCCAGCGCGACACGGCCCGCGCCAGCGGGTCGCCCGCATCCACAGCACCCACGGCTTGACCCTGGTAGGTCGCCCGCGCCACGGTGGCGTCACTGCGCGGCATTTCCAGCCACTGCGCTGGCGTGCCGTCCAGGCCCAGGGTGCGCGCCACCTGTTCGGTGGGCAGGGTGTGCGAACCCTGTACCTTGTTCAGCACCAGACCGATGCCGGGCCGGCCGGCGGTGCTTGTCGGTGCCCGGTGTTCACGCAGCCACTGCCAGGCGCGCCGGGCATTGAAGGTGGCCGGGAGTGTCGGCTCCGTCACCAGCATGACCTCATCGAGATCCTGCAGCAAGGGGCTCAGGCCCTCATGCAGCATCGCGCCATTGGGCAGGTCGATCAGGACCCAGTCGGCCAAGGCCGATGCGGTGTGCACCAGCTTCGACAGGCCGGACCCCTCAAGTGATGGCTCAGTGGCCTGAGGCCACCACTGGCGCGGCGCGGGCAGCAGCCGCAAGGCCGGTGAGCAGGGCGTGAGCAGCGTGTCCAGCAGGGTGTCGTCCATGCGCTCGATCATGCCCATGGCCTCACGCACGGTGGGGCCCGCATTGCGTTCACACAGGTGCAGTGCGGCTTGACCGCTGTGCACATCCAGGTCCAGCAGCACCACGCGCTGTCCGCGCTGGGCCAAGGCCCAGGCCAAGCTGCTCGTCAGCACCGTCGTGCCCACGCCACCCTTGGCGCCGACCAGGCCCAGGGTGTATCCATTTGTTCCATCGCTCACAGGCATTGCGGGTTCTTCCTTCCATCCAATTGACTGCTCAAGCTTTCTCGCGGCAACTCCACCACGGCCGTCGGCAGGGGCGGGCCATCGCTCCACACCGGCGCCTCACCCTGGAGTGCGGCGCGGCGATGGGGAGCGATGGCTCATGGTCAACGCGGGGCAGGCGTGCCCAGGGGGCCTTGCGGTGC
>JBEAWD010000114.1:0-6106 GCA_041160585.1 Pseudomonadota bacterium
CCTTTGGGCCATTGTGAGCCTTGGCTTCGGCAGTGTCAAGTGGCGATGACATTTGCAGATGTCAGCAAAATGTAACGCCAAATTGACGCGCGTCTGCCCTGCTCAGGTCGCCCTTGAATTGGACGATGACGAACCGATCTTCGGTGGGCAAGCCGGGCGGATATCGGGGTGACCCTGTTGGACATTCGGAACGCACCTGATCGCTAGAATCAAACCATGTCCCAAGAGCCCAGCCCACCGCCGGCGATGCCGCCAGGCGGCACCACGCCCGAAGACGGGCAGGGCGCAGTGGTGGCCGAACGCAAGGCCCAGCGAACCAAGCCACCGAGCCTGTACCAGGTGGTGCTGCTCAACGACGACTTCACGCCGATGGAGTTCGTGGTGATGGTGCTCCAGGAGTTCTTCAAGCGAGACCTGGAGACCGCCACCCACATCATGCTCAAGATCCACCACGAGGGTCGGGGCGTGTGCGGCGTCTACACCAAGGATGTCGCGGCCACCAAGGTCGAATTGGTCCTCGCCGCTGCCCGACGGGCAGGGCACCCGCTGCAATGCATTATGGAGGCCGCATGATTGCGCAAGAACTGGAAGTCAGCCTGCACATGGCGTTCGTGGAAGCGCGCCAGCAGCGCCACGAGTTCATCACCGTCGAGCATCTGCTGCTAGCGCTACTGGACAACCCCTCTGCGGCCGAAGTGCTGCGCGCGTGCGCGGCCAACATCGACGACTTGCGCAAGAGCCTGACGGGCTTCATCAAGGAAAACACCCCGACGGTAGGCGGTACGGAAGAGGTGGATACGCAGCCCACATTGGGTTTTCAGCGCGTCATTCAGCGCGCCATCATGCACGTGCAATCCACCGGCAGCGGCAAGAAGGAAGTCACCGGTGCCAATGTGCTCGTGGCCATCTTCGGCGAAAAGGACTCGCACGCGGTGTACTACCTGCACCAGCAGGGGGTGACGCGGCTGGACGTGGTGAACTACATCGCCCACGGGATCAAGAAGAGCGATCCGCCCGAGCCGACCAAGCCCTCTGAAGGCTCGTCCTCAGAAGGCGGTGAGAAGGAAGAGGCGCCAAGTGACGCCAAGGCCTCACCCCTTGAGCAGTTCACGCAGAACCTCAACCAGCTGGCGCGTGACGGCAAGATCGATCCGCTGATCGGGCGTGAGCACGAAGTCGAACGCGTGATCCAGGTCTTGTGCCGCCGCCGCAAGAACAACCCCTTGCTGGTGGGCGAGGCCGGCGTCGGCAAGACGGCCATTGCCGAAGGACTGGCCTGGCGCATCACCGAGAAGAGCGTTCCCGATGTGCTGTCGCAGTCCACCGTGTACGCCTTGGACATGGGTGCCCTGCTGGCAGGCACCAAGTACCGCGGTGACTTTGAGCAGCGCCTCAAGGGCGTGCTCAAGCAGCTCAAGGACCAGCCCAATGCGGTGCTGTTCATCGACGAGATCCACACCCTGATCGGCGCAGGTGCGGCCTCCGGCGGCACGCTGGATGCCTCCAACCTGCTCAAGCCGGCCTTGTCCTCCGGGCAGATGAAGTGCATCGGTGCCACGACCTTCACCGAGTACCGCGGGATCTTCGAAAAGGACGCGGCCCTGTCACGCCGCTTTCAGAAGGTGGACGTGGTCGAACCCACGGTGGAGCAGACCGTCGAGATCCTCAAGGGGCTCAAGAGCCGGTTCGAGGAACACCATGGCGTGAAGTACGCCGTGGCTGCCCTACAGGCCGCCGCCGAGCTGTCGGCCAAGTACATCAATGACCGTCATCTTCCCGACAAGGCCATTGACGTGATCGACGAGGCCGGTGCGGCGCAGCGCATCCTGCCCAAGAGCAAGCAGAAGAAGACCATCACGCGCGCTGAGGTCGAGGAGATCGTCTCCAAGATCGCACGCATCCCGCCGGCGTCGGTGAGCAGCGACGACCGCAGCAAGCTCAAGACCTTGGACCGCGACCTCAAGAGTGTGGTCTTCGGTCAGGATCCGGCCATTGATGCGCTGGCTGCGGCGATCAAGATGGCCCGCAGTGGCCTGGGCAAGCCCGAGAAGCCCATCGGCAGTTTTCTCTTTTCCGGCCCCACCGGGGTGGGCAAGACCGAGGTGGCCAAGCAGTTGGCCTACATCCTGGGCGTTGACCTCATCCGCTTCGACATGTCCGAGTACATGGAAAGGCATGCGGTCAGCCGCTTGATCGGCGCGCCACCCGGCTATGTGGGTTTCGACCAGGGCGGCCTGTTGACCGAGGCCGTGAGCAAGAAGCCGCACTCGGTGTTGTTGCTCGATGAGATTGAAAAGGCTCACCCGGACGTCTTCAACGTGCTGCTTCAGGTGATGGACCACGGCACGCTGACCGACAACAACGGACGAAAGGCCGACTTCCGCAACGTTATCCTGATCATGACGACCAATGCGGGCGCCGAGACGATGAACAAGAGCACCATCGGCTTCACCACCTCGCGCGAGGCCGGTGACGAGTTGGCCGACATCAAGCGCATGTTCACCCCGGAATTCCGCAACCGTCTGGACGCCCAGGTCAGCTTCCGAGCGCTCAACGAAGAGATCATTCTGAGGGTGGTGGACAAGTTCCTGTTGGAACTCGAAAGCCAGCTGCAGGAAAAGAAGGTCGAGGTAACCTTCACCGATGGCCTGCGTCAGCACCTGGCCAAGAAGGGCTTCGATCCCCTGATGGGCGCGCGTCCGATGCAGCGCCTGATCCAAGACACGATTCGCCGCGCTTTGGCAGACGAACTGCTGTTTGGGCGACTGGTGGACGGTGGACGCCTGACCGTAGGCATCGATGACGAGGGTCAGGCGGTGCTGGACATTCAGCCGCCCAAGAAGAGCGATCGCTCCAAGGCTGAACCGGCGACGGCCTGAGCCGCCTCGGGCATCGCATCAACGGGGTGCCTGTGCGGCTGGGTCCTGCCGGTAAAAGCCGCTGTAGAGCCCGTACACCTCGGGCTGCTCGGTCTTGAATGCGACCGGCTGGGTGAAGAAGGCCTCGCTGGAGACGGCGAAGAATTCCACCAGGTCCTGCGCGCCATAGGCATCCATCACGCTCGGGTAGCCGCACGCGCGGCGCTCATCGAAGCGATCGAAAGAAGCCTGCAGGGTCTGCAGCCAATGGCGGCGCTGTGCGGCGTTCATGGGTGGCGCACCGTCCCATTGCCCATCCAAGCCATCAAGGATGTGCACGAACTCGTGGATCACGACGTTGAAGGCAGCGCCGCCTTCCTCGATCGCGTCGACGCCTTCCTGCCAACTCAGCATCACGGGCCCATCGCCCATCGCCTCGCCCACCAACTCCTCCTGCCAGGTGTGGACCACGCCGAACTCGTCAGTGCTTTCCCGCCGTGCCTGCACGGGCCCTTCATGCATCACGATGCCCACGAAGCCCTCGTAGGCCTGTAAGCCCAGATGCAGTACGGGCAGACACGCTTGCGCCGCGACGGCCAAGGCGACACGGTCGGTGACGACAAATCCTTGTGCACCATGGAACTCCTTGCGCCCAAGAAACTGAGCGCTCATGGCGCGCAAGGTCTGAAGTTCGGCGCTTGTCCGCCAGCCCAGGAAGGGGTGGCGGCGCAGTAGATCGGCCCACAGGGCTTCCGGAATCGCGGCCGATTGCGTCAAGCCGCCGGGTCGCCAGGTCGTGCCGAAGCCCTTGAGCCAGCGCAGCCACTGTAGACACTGGAGCCAAGCATGGCGCATCTGCGGCTCCGACACGGGCAGGCGAGGGGGCCGACCCTCAGGTTCGAGACAGGGGCAGGCGGGTGAAGCCGTCGCGGGTTAAGCGAAGCACCTCGGCGCGGGGCCGGGCCGCGCGCAGTTCCCAATCGGTGAGGACATACCGCGTGTAGCCCGGGGCCAACACCTCGGTGCCGGGCCGATGGGTGTGCCCATGAACAAGGCTGCGGCACCCCGCCTGGTGCATCCAGGCCACCGCCGTGGCGGTATCGATGTCGGTGTAGGCCGAGCCGGTGCTGGCCAGGCGTTCCTTGGCCTTGGCCTTGCTGCCCTCGCGCAGCCGCTGCACCTGGGCACGCCGTTCCGCTAGGGGCAGGGCCAGGAACTGTCGCTGCCACTGTTCGCTGCGCACCAGGCGTCGAAAGGCCTGGTACTCGGTGTCGCCTGTGCACAGCAGGTCACCATGGGTGAGCAGCACCGGGTGGTTCCAGGCCACCAGACGCGTGGGGTCGGCCAGAGCGGTCATGGCTGCGCGCGCGCGCAAGCGGGAACCCGCCAGGAAGTCACGATTGCCCACCATGAAGGCCAGTTGCACACGGGCCGCCGCCTCCTCTAATACGCCCACGAACTGGCCTTCAAATCCTTCGCCAGCGGCATCGTCCCCTGGCCAGGCTTCGAACAGATCACCCAAGATGAAGACCGCATCGGCCCGCGTTCGCCGCAGGTAGTCGCGCCAGGCGGTAAAGGTGTCGGGCTCGTCGGCACGTAGGTGCAGGTCGGAAATGAAATCGATGGCCGACCAGGCCTCATCGGCCTGAACCTCATAGAAGGCGGGTAGGGCGAGTTCGGCGTTCATGAGGCGGTGCTCAGCCCTGGACGAGCTCCACCTTTTCGATGATCACATCTTCCACCGGCACATCGGCGTGCATCCCGCTGCGGCCGGTCTTCACGCCTTCGATGGCGTCCACGACGTCCTGTCCCGACACGACCCGGCCGAACACGGCATAGCCCCAACCCTGCGGGCTCTCGGAGCGGAAGTTCAGGAAATCGTTGTCGGTGGTGTTGATGAAGAACTGTGCAGTGGCCGAGTGGGGCGCCGACGTGCGGGCCATCGCGAGGGTGTAGTGGTCGTTGCGAAGGCCGTTGTTGGCCTCGTTCGGGATAGGGGCCTCGGTGGGCTTTTGGCTCATGCCGGGCGCGAACCCACCGCCCTGAACCATGAAGCCCTTGATGACGCGGTGGAAGATGGTGCCGTCGTAGTGGCCTCGGGCCACGTAGTCCAGGAAGTTGGCCACCGATTGGGGCGCTTTCTCGTCATCGAGTTCGATGCGAAGCGTGCCCTTGTTGGTGGTCATCTCAACGAGCGTGCTCATGGGAAATCTCTCCGGTTTCGACTTGTGTTCAGGGTCAAGGCTTCACGATGGTGGCCTTGAGAATGGTGATCGGCTGCACGGGAAGGTTGGCAAACATGCCCTGTGCCGTGGTGGGCGCAGCCTTGATCTGATCGACCACCTCCATCCCCGCCACCACGGTGCCGAAAACCGCATAGCCTTGGCCATCGCGGGCATTGGCTTTGTCCAGGAAGGGGTTGTCGACCACGTTGATGAAGAACTGCGAGGTGGCCGAATTCGGGTCGGCTGTGCGCGCCATGGCCACCGCGCCACGCACATTCGGCAAGCCATTGTCGCTTTCCAGCGGAATCGGTTTGCGCGTGGGCTTTTGCTTGAGGTCAACCGTGTAGCCGCCTGTCTGCACCATGAAGGTGCTGATCACGCGATGGAAGATGACGCCATCGAAATGGCGCGCCTTGGCATAGGCCAAGAAGTTGCTGGCACTGGCCGGGGCCTTGTCGGCGTGCAACTCGATATCGATGTCGCCCAGGTTGGTGCTCAGACGCACGGTCTGTGCCTGTGCGTCGGCGATCGGCACCAAGCCGACGAGCGCGCCGCCTAGGCTGACACACAGGGCCACAAGGCCACGCCGAAAGCGCCCAAGCCAAGGGCGGTGTGCGGCGTGGACGATGCCAACTGTGTTGTCAACGGTGCGGCCGCCGCCGGCCGGGTGCTGATGGGATGCGGTCATCCGACAAGTCGCTTCCAGTTTTATACTGCGACCCATTGTAAGGAGAGGCCGCCTGCCTCGACGTTGGCCGGCCTTTGAACCGGTGGCGTGCACCGGCGGCCGCCCAGCGCCGTGACCCTGAAGATCTACAACACGCTGACCCGGCAGGCGCAAGCCTTCGAGCCCCTCGTTCCCGGCCATGTGCGCCTCTATGTGTGCGGCATGACCATCTATGACCTGTGCCACGTGGGGCACGCGCGCATGATGATGGCCTTCGACGTGATCTACCGCTGGCTGCGCGTGAGCGGCTGGCGCGTGACCTTCGTGCGCAACATCACCGACATCGACGACAAGAT
>JBEAWD010000133.1:0-13308 GCA_041160585.1 Pseudomonadota bacterium
GCCTGATCGTGGGTGGGGCGGAGAACCTCTTCCAGTTCCTGCGCGGCGTCAGCGAGCGCGATATCTATGTGATGCTGCTGCTCTTCGTGTTCCTGGTGTTCCGCCCGGGTGGCCTGTTCGCCGCGCCCGGCGGCCGCGATTGAGGACGCAGCAGGAGAACGACGAATGGACTTCTATCTCGGTCTGGCCCAGGTCATCGGCATTCACACCCTGTTGGGCCTGTCGGCTTGGTGCGTGCTGCACACCGGCCAAGTGAGCATCGCACAAGGCGCTTTTTTCGCCATCGGCGCCTATGTGGCGGGCATGCTCACCTCAATGTGGGACGTTCCGCTGGCCGTCGCATTGGCCATGGGGTCGGTCATCGCGGGTCTGGTCGCGGTGGCGGTGGGCTTTCCCGCGCTGCGCGTCAAGGGCCTGATGCTGGTGGTGGCCACCACCGCCTTCGCCGAGATCGTGCGCCTGTTCTTCTTCAACCTGAAGTGGCGCGTGCAAACACCGGACGGCCTGGCCGGCCCGGATGGCAGCCTGGGCTTCGGGGGCATCCGCTACTTCCCCAGCAACGGCTGGAGCACCTTCGAGGTGAACGTGCTGATCTGGGTGCTGGTGGCCGCGGTGATGCTGCTGCTGTGGGCGCTGGACCGCTCGCGCATCGGCACCATCTGGCGCGCAGTGGGTGAAGACGAACTGGCCGCCCAAAGCGCGGGCATCAACCTCACCGCCGCCAAGGTGTCGGCCTTCGGCATCGGCGGGGCCATTGCCGGCCTGGGCGGCGGTGTGTTCGCGCACTACGCCACCCACATCGAGCACAACAACTTCACCATTCTTCTGGCCACCTTCGCCATCGCCTATCCGATCCTGGGCGGGCTTTCCAGCCTGGCGGGTACCCTGTTGGCGGTCATCTTCATCCAGGGCTTCCTGCTCGAGGGCCTTCGCTTCATCGGCGAATGGCGCAGCCTGCTGTTCGGTGTGCTGATCGTGGTGGTGATGCTGGTGCGCCCCAACGGATTGATCAACCGATCCCTGGGCATCGGCCACTGGTTCGGCACCAAGGGTTCGCCGCCCAAGCCGAAGACAAGCGCCGAGCAAAAGGAAGGAGTGACCGGCCATGCTTGAACTGCGCAACCTCAGCCGCCACTTTGGTGGCGTCAAGGCGGTGGACACCCTGGACCTGTCGGTACGACAGGGTGAGATCCTGGGCCTGATCGGCCCCAACGGATCGGGCAAGAGCACGACGGTCAACCTGATCACGGGCGTGTACCAGCCCACCGCGGGCACCGTGACCTTCAAGGGACAGGACATCTCGGCCGTGCCACCGCATCAGCGCTGTGAACTGGGCCTGGCACGGACCTTCCAGAACATCCGCCTGTTCGGCCACCTGACCGTATGGCAAAACCTATGGGCCGCGCGCGTGGTGCGTGAGAAAGGCTGGGCGGGGTTCAGGCAGCGCTGGCTCTCGGGTGCCGCCGCGGCGCGCGAGGAGGCTGAGCGCTTGCTGGTGTTCGGCGACCTGGCCCACAAGCGTGACATGCTGGCCGGCAACCTGGCCTTTGGCGAACAGCGCCGGCTCGAACTGATACGCGCCGCGGCCTCCGGGGCCGAGCTGCTGCTCTTGGACGAACCGGCCGCCGGCATGAACGCCGAGGAGATTCACGATCTGGACGATCGCATCCGCAGCCTTCGCGACCAAGGCCATACCATCCTGCTGATCGAGCACCACATGGAGCTGGTGATGGAGGTATGCGACCGGGTGGCGGTGCTGAACTTTGGCCGCAAGATCGCCGAGGGCACGCCCGCGCAGGTGCAGGCCGATGCGCAGGTGCGTGCGGCCTACCTGGGCACCGACGAACCGGCTGCTGCCTGAAGGAGACACGCGATGCTTGAAATCCAGGACCTGGCCACCTCCTACGGCAAGATCGAAGCGCTCAAGGGCGTGTCGCTGCAGGCCAAGGCCGGCGAAGTCACCTGCCTGTTGGGCCCCAACGGCGCGGGCAAGTCCACCCTGATGCTCACGCTGTCGGGCATTCTCAAGCCCCAGCGCGGTTCGGTGAAGTTCGAAGGCGAGGAGCTCATCGGCAAGACCCCGTCACAGATCGTGGAACGCGGCATGGCCCTGGTGCCGGAGAACCGCCTTGTGTTTCCTGCGCTCAGCGTGCGCGAGAACCTGCTGGCCGGCGCCTACAAGCGGCGCGACGCCGCGGGCATCAAGAACGATGTGGAAGCCATGTTCGTTCGCTTCCCGCGGCTGAAGGAACGCATTGAGCAGCTGGCCGGAACGCTTTCCGGTGGTGAACAGCAGATGCTGGCCGTGGCGCGTGCGCTGATGTCGCGCCCGCGCCTGTTGCTGATGGACGAGCCCTCGGTGGGTTTGGCCCCTCTGGTGGTGGCTGAGATCTTCGCCATCATTCGCCAGCTGCACCAAGAAGGCGTGAGCCTGTTCGTGGTGGAGCAGAACGCACACATGGCGCTGAAGGTGGCCCAGCATTTCTACCTGATGGAGCAGGGCCGCGTGAGCTTCTCCGGCACCCCGGGCGAACTGGCCGATGACGACGTGATCCAGCGCGCCTACTTGGGCCAGAAGAAGGCGGCCTGAGCGGGCCCGCGGCTCGCTTTGGGCCCTCTGCCCATGATCGACCTGCTGCAGACCACCCTCGACGGCCTGCTCGACGGCGGGTCCTATGCGCTGGTGGGCCTGGGCCTGTCGCTGACCTTCGGGAGCCTGCGCCGACTGAACTTGGCCTACGGCGCCACCGCCATGCTGGCAGCCTACATTGGCGCGTGGCTGCATATTCGGCATCAGGCCCCGGTATGGCTGGTGGCCGTCACGGTGATCGTGGCCGCCACGCTGATCGGCCTGTACGTGGAGCGGCTGTGCTTTGCCAACACGCGGGATGAAGCCACGCAGCCGCGCGGCGCCCCCATCGCGGGCGCCGATGGCCGCGAGGTGGTTGCATTGGCTTCGAGCTTTGCCATCTGGATGCAGTTGGAACAGCTCGCGGTGAACCTGCTGCCGCGCCACCTCAATGCCTTTCCGTCTTTGGCAGTCAATCAGAACTGGTTCATCGGATCGGGCGCCAGCGAACTGATGATCCGCCCGGACCGACTGGTGCTGGCGCTGCTGTCCGTCGTGCTCACCCTGGGCCTGGCCCACTGGCTCGAACGGTCACGGGTGGGCCTGTCCTGGCGCGCCGTGGCCGATCAACGAACCGCCGCCCACCTGATGGGGATGCCGGTGCCGCGCCTGCAAATGATGGGTTTCGCCGCGGCCTGCGCCTTGTCGGGTATCGCCGCCTTTGCCGTGCTGTCGGTGGATGGCCAGGTCACGCCGATGTTTGGCATGTGGGTGCTGTTCAAGGGACTGGTGGCCGCCATGCTGGGCGGCTTGGGGTCGGTACGCGGCGTGCTGTGGGGCGGCCTGCTGCTGGGTGTGGTGGAGGCCCACGCGCAAAGCCTGCTGGGCGCTCAGGGCCGCGAATTCGTCACCTATGCCCTTCTGTTTGCGGTGCTGGTCTGGCCGCGTCGTTCGCTGGGCGAAAGGGCCGACCACGCCACCCCTGGCAAACCGGTCGGTATGGCCGGGGGCAGCGGAGGCGCTCGGCCGTGAGCGACCGCATCTTCTCGTCCACCACCGCGGTCACCGGCACCGACGGCGCCATGGCCCAGGCCGTGCGCGCCGCCCTGTGCCATCTGCCCGGGGTGGACAACGCGGCCAGCGCGCACCTGGTGGGTGTGGCCAGCGACATGGCCATCATGAGCCTGTTGGCGCTGTCGGCCTACCTGATGCTGTTGGTGGGCCGCGTGTCGTTTGCCCAGCAGGCCTTCTTCGGTGTGGGTGCCTACAGCGCAGGCATCGCCACCGCCATGTTCGATGTGCCGCTGCCCCTGGCACTGGCCGCAGCCATGGCCCTGGGCGCGCTGTGCTCATGGCTCTTGGCCCTGCCCACGCTGCGCCTGTCGGGCTTGAATTACGCGGTGGCCACCCTGGCCTTCGGCGAGATGGCCCGCATCACCTTTGCGGGCCTGCGCTGGCAGGTGACCACACCTGACGGCCCAGTGGGGCCGCTGGGCCAGGAGGGCTTTCGCGACATCCGCTGGCTGCTGGAAAACGACCTGGCCCCGGAGGTCTACATGCTGTTCACCGTGGCGGTGGCGCTGGGCGTGATCGGCTTGTTGATGTTCAATGAACGCACCCGCCTGGGCGTGAACCTGCGCATGGTGGGGCAAGACGACCTGTTGACCGCCTCCCAAGGCGTGCCGGTGGCGCGGCTGCGCCTGTTCGCCGCAGCGGCCGCAGGTGCGCTGGCCGCACTCGGAGGCGGCCTGTATGCCCACCGCACCACCTACATCGAACCGGCACTGTTCGACCCGATGCTGGGGGTGCACGCCGTGGGTTATGCCCTATTGGGTGGCCTGGGCACCGCACTGGGACCGTTGCTGGGCGTGGTGCTGGACCTGGGCCTGTTGGACGCCACCCGGGTGGTGCCGGGGTGGCGCATGGTGATCTTTGGTGGACTGGTGGCGCTCTTCCTGCGCTGGCGGCCACGCGGACTGCTCGACGAGGTGCTGGTGCATCGGATCCGGCAGACGGTCTCGTCCTGGCTACGGCCCAAACCTTGAGGAGAAGCCTTTGAGCGCACAGAACCTGCTTCCTGAGCAAACCATCATCGTCACCGGTGCGGCCACCGGCATCGGCCAGGCGTTTGCCCTGGGTGCCGCCGCACAGGGCGCACACGTGGTCGTGGCCGACATGAACGGCGCCGACGAGACCATGGACCTGATCACACAAGCCGGCGGACGCGCCACCTATGCCAAGGTGGACGTGAGTGACGATGCCAGCGTCAAGGCCATGGCCGAGTTGGCGATCAAGGCCACGGGCCGCATCGACGGCCTCATCAACAACGCCGCCTACTTCCGCGAAGTCAAGCTCACGCCCTTCGAGGAACTCGACCCCGCGGTATGGGACCGCATCTTCCAGGTCAACGTCAAGGGCGTTTGGCTGTGCTGCAAGGCGGTGATGCCGGCCATGCGAGGGCGCGGCAAAGGCTCGATCGTGAACATCGCCTCGGTGGTGGCCGTGGCAGGCCAGCCCGGCTACCTGCACTATGTGGCCACCAAGGGCGCGGTGCTGTCCATGACCAAGGGCCTGGCCAAGGAAGGCGGCAAGGATGGTGTGCGCTGCAACGTCATCGCCCCAGGTTTCGTGATCACCGACGCCACCAAGAACCGCCCCATCGAGTGGCAGCAGAGCTTCCTGAAGGCGCGCGCCATCAGCCGCGAGCAGCGGCCTGACGATCTCGTGGGCACGGCTCTGTACCTCCTCAGCGACCTGGCCGGCTTTGTCAGCGGCCAAACCATCGTGGTCGATGGCGGCCACATCATGTACTGATCCCCGATCACACAAGACCCAAACACGGAGGAGGGCACCTTGTCCACACCCAACCCCATCCTGCACCACTATGCGTTCTCTACCTTCTCGGAAAAGGTGCGCGCCGCGCTCGGCCTAAAGGGGCTGGCCTGGCGCTCGGTGGACATTCCCGGCCTTCCACCGCGGCCACTGCTGTCGCCGCTCACCGGTGGCTACCGCCGTGCGCCGGTGCTGCAAGTGGGGGCGGACATCTATTGCGACACCAACCTCATCTTGCCCGCGCTCGACCGCCTGTACCCGCACACGCCTAGCCTTTACCCCAAGGGCAGTGAAGGCGTGGCTCAAGGCCTGGGATTCGCCTGGGAGCGCCAGATGTGGATACCCTCCATCGGCGTGCTGGTGCACTTCATCGGCGAACACATCCCGCCCGAGTTCCTCAAGGACCGCAAGGAGGGTTACCTGATGGTGGACATCTCCAAGGACGCGATGGCGCCCCTGTTCGAGCAGCATGTGCAGTTTGTGCGCGCGCAGATCGCTTGGCTCACCCAGGCGGTATCGGCACGCCGCTTCCTGTTCGGCGACATGCCCAGCGCCGCCGACCTTGCCTGCTGGCAGACGATCTTCCTGCTGCGCAAGAACTGCCCGCCCGAGGTGGACTCGCTTCTGGGCATCGCACCGAATTCGCCGCTGGTGGCCTGGTACGACCGGATCGTAGGGCTGGGGCACGGCACGCCGACCGAAATGAGCCCGAAGGAGGCCTTTGATGCGGCCGCTGCGGCCACGCCGGCACCCGTGACGCACCTGGACCCCAATGGCGACCCGGGCGGTCTGAAGGGCGGCACCGCTGTGGTGGTCACGCCCGACGACAACGCACGGGTGCCGGTGCACGGCACGCTGGTAGCCGCCGGCGCAGACGAGCTGATCGTGGCCATCCAGGACCAGCAGGCCGGTGCGCTGCACGTGCACTTCCCTCGCCTGGGCTTCGAGGTCCTCACCGCCTGACACCCTCACAAGCACAACACCCATCCGTACCCTGGAGAAGAACCATGAACAACCTGGAAGCCAACAAGCAACTCTGCCGCGACTATTTCACCGCCTTCCTCAAGCGCGACACCGAATGGATGAAGCGGCACATCGCGTCCACCTTCGTGCGCCATGACCCGGGCCTGCCCTTCGAGGTACGGGGCCCCGAAGGCGTGGCCCAACTGCACGACGCGCTGATGCCCGCCTTTCCCGACATGAAGCTGCCGCTGGAAGACTTCGTGGCCGAAGGCGAGAAGGTGCTGGTGCGCCTGCGTGTGCAGGCCACCCACACGGGCCCCTTTGGCGACATGGCGCCCACCGGAAAGACCATTGACATCGGTGTGCTCGACCTGTTCCAGATCCGAGACGGTGTGCTCATCGAGCATTGGGCGCTGCTGGACAATCTGGGGATGCTCAAGCAACTCGGCGCCATTCAGTAAGCGATACCGGAGCGACCTCATGCAATTCCTGGCCAACACCACCTCGCCCTATGTGCGCATCGCACGCATCTCGATGATCGAAAAGGGCGTGGATATCGAACCCACCATCGTCGACCCGTGGGCTGACGATGCGCGGCTGCGTGCGGCCAACGCCGCCACGCGCGTGCCCACCCTGGTACTGGACGACGGCACGCCCCTGGCCGAGAGCATGATGATCGTGAACTGGTTGGAGACCACGCGCGCCGCACCCGCACATGAGAGCCTCTTCGGCCCAGCGGCGCAGATGCCCGGCGTGCTCTCGCGCAGCGGCATCGCCCTGGGGGTGATCGACGCGGCGGTGCACACCATCATCATCCGCAAGGTGACCGCACCGGTGTTGTTCGACGAAACCCCGGTGGGCTTGCGCCGGCGGCGCACGATGGCCGAGGGCATGGCACGGTTGGAAGCGGCCGCCGCGGCCTCGCCCATGGCCCCCGATGGCATTCCCCGGCTCGATTCCATCTGCGCCGTCACCGCGATCGACTACCTGGACTTCCGCTTCACCGACGCGCCTTGGCTGCCTGCCATGCCGGCTCTGCGCGCACTCAGCCAGCGCTTGCGCTCGCGGCCTTCGTTCGGGAAGACGATGCCGTTTGTGGCGGCTTGATGGGGCTCTAGGCAGCGGGCCGGGGCCGCGCACGCCAATCGCCTACTGCGCGCACCGCTCCAGGTGCTGCATCAGTTGGGCCAACGGTGAGCCGGCGGCGGGCTCGCTGCGCGAGATCAGGTTCATCCGCCGCATCGCCCACTCGTCCTGCAGAGGCAGCACCTTGAGGTTCATGGCCGGGGCGAAGGAACGCGCCGCCGTCATGGGCAGCACGCCCACCCCCAGCCGCGCCTCCACCGCGCGGCACACCGCCTCGAAGCTGCGCACCTGCACCCGCAGCACCATGGCGCGCATCAGCAGCGCGGCCTGTTCGGCCAGCAGGCGGGTGAGCGTGCTGCTGCCTTCCAAGCCAACCAGGTCGCGCTCCAGCAGGTCGGCAAACTTCAGCCCATCGGTGGGCACCGGGTCATCCTCACGCACCACGGCGGCCAACTGGTCACCGCGGTAGGGTCGCACGTGCAGGCCCCCCACATCGGCACCCTCCACGATCACGCCCAACTCGATCTCACCACCGCGCACGCGCTTGATCGCGTCCTCACTCCAGCACTCCTCCAACACGATGCGCACATCAGGCTCAGCCTGCTGAAACGTGGCCACATCGGCCGGCAGAAACTGCGTCATCGCCGAGGTGTTGCCGTGGATGCGCAGCACACTTCGCGAGCCCTGCGTGTAGTTGGCCATCTCCGCGCGCATGTGGTTGACGGTGGCGATCACCTCGCGCGCCAGCAGCAGCAGCTGTTCCCCGGCAGGGGTGAGTTCCAGGCCCCGGGAATGGCGTTCGAACAACTGCGACTTGAACTGGTGCTCCAACAGGGACAGCCGGCGGCTGGCCGCTGGCACAGTGATGAAGCTGGCCTCGGCCGCACGCGTGAGATTGCGCATCTCAGCCGCACGAACGAACAAAGCCAGGGAATCCAGGTCCGGCAACATGCCGCGATTCTGTCAGGCCTTCCATTTCCGACAAGACCCGTTGCCCTGAATTCAATTCACGGCTCCCGGCATGAGGCCTACAGTGCGTTGCACTTGGCGGCACGCCCTGGCGCAGCCGCGCCAACTCATACGAACGGAGACCCGAATGAACCAGCTCTTCATCGGCGGCCGCTGGATGGCCGCACAGGACGGCCGCACGCTGCCCGTGGTGAACCCCGCCGATGGCGTGACCTTCGACCAGATCCCGCGCGGCACGGCACACGAGGTCGACCTTGCGGTGAAGGCCGCCCGTACCGCCCTGGAAGGCGCTTGGGGCAAGCTCACCGCCACCGAACGCGGTCGCCTGCTCATCAAGCTGGGCCAAAAGGTGCTGGACCACCACGCTGAACTGGCTGCCCTGGAGGCGCGCGACACCGGCAAGCCCATGACCACCGCGCGCAACGACATCACGGTTCTGGCCCGCTACTTCGAGTTCTACGGCAGCGCCGCCGACAAGCTGCACGGCGAGGTGATTCCTTTTCTGAACGGCCACCACGTGGTGCTGATGCGCGAGCCCTTGGGCGTGACCGGCCACATCATCCCCTGGAACTACCCGGCACAGATGCTGGGCCGCACCATCGCCCCAGCCCTGGCCGCAGGCAATGCGGTGGTGTTGAAGCCGGCCGAAGACACGAGCCTGTCGGCTCTTCGGGTGGCCGAATTGGCCGCTGAGGTGGGTTTTCCCGATGGCGCCATCAACGTGGTCACCGGCCTGGGCGAAGAGGCCGGCGCCGCGCTGGCCGCGCACCCGGGCATCGACTTCATCTCCTTCACCGGGTCCAACGAAGTGGGTACCTTGGTGCAACAGGCTGCCGCCAAGAACGCGGTGAAGTGCGTGCTCGAGCTTGGCGGCAAGTCGCCGCAGATCGTGTTCGAAGACGCCGACATCGAGCGCGCCGTGCCCATCATCGTGCGCGCCATCGTGCAAAACGCAGGCCAGACCTGCACCGCCGGCAGCCGCCTGCTGGTTCAACAGTCCATCTACGACCGCTTCGTCGAACAGGTGGCCGCCGCGTACGCCAAGGTGCGCGTGGGCACACCGGAAATGGACTTCGACTGCGGACCGGTCATGAACCCGGCGCAACAGGCCCGGGTGAACCGCTACATCGCCAACGCCAAGGCCGCCGGTATTCCGGTGCTGGCCGAAGGGACCGTGGACAGCCGCGTGGCGCCCACCGGTCACTGGGTCACGCCGACCTTCTTCGGTCCGGTGCCGCGCGATGCACAGCTGGCCTGCGAAGAAGTGTTCGGGCCGGTCCTGGCGGCATTTCCCTTTCAGGATGAGGCCGACGCGATTGCGCTTGCCAACGGCACGCCCTACGGCCTGCTGGCCGCGGTGTGGACCGAAAACGGCAGCCGACAGACGCGCGTGGCCAAGGCCGTCAAAGCTGGGCAGCTGTTCATCAACTGCTATGGCGCAGGCGGTGGCGTGGAGCTGCCCTTCGGCGGCACCAAGCGCAGCGGCCATGGCCGAGAGAAAGGCTTGCTGGCACTGGAAGAGATGAGCACCACCAAGACCGTGATCCAGTACCACGGCTGATGGGGAAGGCCGGGCTTCCGGAAGGGGATGCCCCGGCCTTGAGCTTCAGCGCTGCTGCGCCAGCAGGGCCTGCGCGCGCAGCAAGACGGGCTTGTCGACCATCTTGCCGTCCACCGCCACAGCGGCACCGCCAGCGGCCTGCATGGCGGCCACCACGCGCTCAGCCCACTGCAGCTCCGCCTCGCCGGGGCTGAAGGCTGCGTTGACAGGCCCCACCTGCTGGGGGTGGATGCACAACTTGCCGCCGAAGCCCAGTTCACGCGCGCGTGCCGCGTCGGCGCTCACACGCCTGTCGTCGTTTACCTCCACGGTCACGCCATCCAGCGGCGCCGGCAACCCTGCCAGACGCGAAGCCAACACCAGCGCGCTGCGGAACATCAACAAGGCATCGCCCTCACCCGCAATGCCCAGATCCACTTGGAAGTCGATGGAGCCAAAGGCCAGGCGCGCCACGGCACCATGATTCGCCAACGCATCGCGCTGAGCGAAGCCCTGTGCGGTTTCGATGAGTGCCACCAGCGGCTTGCCGCCGCAGGCCTCGAAGACCGCCTGCATCTGCGCCGGCGATTCGGCCTTGGGCACCATCACCGAACGCACTGCGGGTGAAGCAGCGCACATCGCCAGGTCGGCCGACAGCCAAGGGTCCACGGCGTTCACACGAACCCACAGGGGCGGGGATCTGTCGAAGCCTTTGCTCGTGTGCGCATGCGACGGCATCAGCGCCAACGCCGCGGCCAGCGCGCTGCGCGCCCCGTCCTTGTCCGCAGGCGCCACCGCGTCTTCCAGGTCCACGATGACGGCATCGGCACCACTGGCCAAGGCCTTGCCGATGCGCTCGGCGCGTGTGGCAGGAACAAACAGGGCGCTGCGCGCCGCGGCTGGCTGGCTCATGTCGTCAAGCATGCCGCGAATTGCCGGTCCAATCCATTGCCATGAGACGAAGGGCGCCTTGCCGTACCGGCAAAGCGGGCCCTTTGGCCGCGGCGAATCAATCAGGCCGTCGCAGTGGCGCCACGCCCGGTCACCCGCCGCACGACACCCATCGCCAGACGCCACACCATCCGCAACATCACCAAGGTGGCCACGATCTCCAAGCCCGTCAGCAGCACCGCCAATGCCACCCCACGCGCGGCCTCGCGCCGTCGGAACTTCTCGAACAGGTGGTCGCGCATCAGCTCGATCGAGTCATAGAAGCTCGGGATCACCAACAGCGTGAGGATGGTGGAGGTGATGGTGCCCCCGATGATGGCCACGGCCATTGGGCGGTAGAACTCGCCGCCCTGCCCCATGCCGATGGCCACCGGCAGCATGCCCGCGATCAGTGCAAAGGTCGTCATCAGGATCGGCCGCAGGCGCTTGCGCCCGGCGGCCATCAGCGCCTCCTCGCGGTCCACGCCTTCGGCTTCCAGCACCCGCGCGGCGTCCAGCAACAGGATCGCGTTCTTGGCTACCAGGCCCATGAGCATGATCACCCCGATCAGGCTCATCAGGTTCAGGGTCGAGTTGGTCATCAACAGCGCCAGCACCACACCGATCAGCGACAGCGGCAAGGACAACATCACCGCCAGCGGAGCGGTGAACGATCCGAACTGCATCACCAGGATCAGGTACATCAGCGCCACCCCGGAAACCAGGGCCAAGCCCATTTGCGTGAACACCTCCTGCTGGTCCTTGGACGCGCCGGCCAGGTCGATTTCATAGCCCGGGGGGAAATTCATCGATTTGGCCAGTTTCACTGCGTCGGCCGTCACTTCGCCCGGTGCGCGCCCTTGCGCGTTGGCGGCCACGCCCACGCTGCGCTTGCCGTCGATGTGCTCGATCCGCGACGGCGCCTTGCCCATGGTGACGGTGGCAATCTGTGCCAGCGGCACCGTTTGCCCGGTGTTGCCGATGGGCACCGGCAGGCGCTCAATGTGGCTTGCATCCAGACGGTCAGCCGGTCGCAGACGCACCGCCACATCTCGCGCCTCACCCGTGGGGTCCACCCAGTCGCCCGCCTCGACACCGGCAAAGGCCACCCGCAGGGTGTTGGTCACATCGCCCACGGAAATGCCCAAGGCGGCCGACAAGCCGCGGTCCAGCTCGATCTGCAGCTCGTTCTGCGGCGACTGCAGCGACAAGGCCACATCCACCGCACCGGGCACCTGCCGCAGACGGTCCATGTACTCCTCGGTGAGTTGCAGCAGCTTGCGTGAATCCGGCCCTGTAAATCGCACCTGCACCGGCTTTTGCGCGCCACCGGCCAGGTCGTCGAGCACCGAGTATTCGGCCCCCACCAACACCTCGATCCGGCGCCGCAAGTCCTTGCCCACCTCGGCGGTCAAGCGCTTGCGCGACTTGCGGTCCCCGATGTCCACGTACACGCGCCCACCATTGACGTTGACCTGCGCATTGGTGGCCTGGGTTTCAGGCAATTCGCGGGCAATGGCTGCAGCCGCCTCCACCTTGCGCCTCGCGTACTCCAGGCTCGAAGACGGCGGCGTGCGCACATCGATGGCCAGCACGCCATAGTCGCTCACGGGAAGGAAACTGGTGCCGCCGAACTTGCCCTGCAGCGCGATCGCGCCCACGAAGCTGATCACCGCAAACGCCGTCATCCAGCGACGGTGGTGCAGCGCCCACTCGATCACGCGGCCATAACGGTCGGCCTGGTGATCAAACCAGTCGTTGAACCGCTGCAGCAGCCGCGTGATGCCGGTCTTGGGTGCGTGCTCATGCCCCGGCGGGTCGCCCCAGTAGGCCGACAGCATGGGGTCCAGCGTGAAGGAGATCACCAGGCTCACCAGCACCGAGGCGACAACGGTCAACCCGAAAGGCCGGAACCATTCCCCCGAGATGCCCGGCATGAAGGCCACCGGGATGAACACCGCCACGATCGAGAAGGTGGTGGCGGCCACGGCCAGGCCGATTTCAGCCGTTCCCTGCAGTGCGGCGGTCACGCGGTCGGCGCCGCGTTCCATGTGGCGCACGATGTTCTCACGCACCACGATGGCGTCATCAATCAGCACGCCGATGGCCAAGGACAGGCCCAATAGCGTCATGAAGTTCAGGGTGAAACCACACAGCCACACCGCGATGAAGGCGGTGAGCACCGAGGTGGGCAGGGACAGCGCCGTGATCAGCGTCGAGCGCCAAGAGTTCAGGAACAGGTACACCACGAACACCGTGAGTACGGCACCGAGCACCAGTGCCTCGATCACGTTGTTCAGGCTGCGCTGCGCATTCTTGCCGCCGTCTTCGGTGATGGCGATGGCGGTTCCCTCCGGCAGTTCAGCCTGGATCTTCTTGACCAGCTCACGCACCTCCTGCGCCACCGACACGGTGGACG
>JBEAWD010000160.1:0-7937 GCA_041160585.1 Pseudomonadota bacterium
CCCTGGGCGACCAGCGCATCTCCAGCGAGGGCGTCGTGGTCATCAAGGCCCAGGAACACCGCAGCCTGCCCATGAACCGCGAGGCGGCGCTGCAGCGCCTGCTCGAATTGCTGGACCAGGCTGCCCACGTTCCGGCCGCCCGCCGCGCCACGCACCCCACCCGCGCCAGCGTGGAGCGCCGTCTGCAATCCAAGGCGCGGGATGCGCGGGTGAAGGCGATGAGACGGTCCAGCGGCGACTGAGCCAACCTTCCGAGTAGCGCCGGTTGGCCGCCACCCACCCTCAGGGGGCTCACCCCCTGAGCCACCGCCGTGCCATCATGCCCCCATGGCCAAGGACAAGACCCTCTACACCTGCAGCGAATGTGGCGGAACAACCCCCAAGTGGCTGGGGCAGTGTCCTCACTGCCAAGCCTGGAACACCCTGAGCGAAACCGCCGCGCCCAACGCCGGCAGCGGCAAGAACCGCTTTGAGGCCCTGGCCCGCAGCGCCCCGGTCACCCGCTTGGCCGACATCGAGGCCCAGGACGTTCAACGCACCCCCACCGGCCAGGAGGAACTCGACCGTGTGCTGGGTGGCGGCATCGTGCCTGGCGGCGTGGTGCTGATCGGGGGCGATCCTGGCATCGGCAAGTCCACCCTGTTGCTGCAGGCTGCCGAATCCCTCAGCAACCGGTTGAAGGTGCTCTACGTCACCGGCGAAGAAAGTGGCGCCCAGGTGGCCATGCGCGCGCAGCGCCTGGGGCTTTCCGGTGCCAATGTGCAGGTGATGGCGGAAATCCAGCTTGAACGCATCCTGGCCACCATCGCCGAGCACCAGCCCGCCTTCGTCATCATCGACTCCATCCAAACCTTGTACTCGGAACAGTTGTCCAGCGCCCCCGGCTCGGTGGCCCAGGTGCGCGAATGCGCTGCCCACCTTACCCGCACCGCCAAGGCCAGCGGCTGCGCCATGGTGCTGGTGGGCCATGTGACCAAGGAAGGCGCACTGGCCGGCCCGCGCGTGCTGGAACACATCGTCGACACGGTGCTGTACTTCGAAGGCGACACCCACAGCAGCTTCCGGCTGGTGCGGGCCATCAAGAACCGCTTTGGCGCAGTCAATGAAATCGGCGTCTTCGCCATGACGGAAAAGGGTCTCAAGGGCGTCACCAACCCCAGCGCCATCTTCCTGTCCACCCACGAAGCCCCGGTGCCGGGCTCCTGCGTGCTGGTGACGCTGGAGGGCACGCGCCCCATGTTGGTGGAAATCCAGGCCCTGGTGGACAGCGGCGGGCCCTCGCCTCGGCGCCTGTCGGTGGGCCTGGAGCGCGACCGCCTGGCCATGCTGCTGGCCGTGCTGCACCGCCACGCGGGCGTGGCGTGCATGGACCAGGATGTGTTCGTGAACGCCGTGGGCGGCGTACGCATCAGCGAGCCTGCAGCCGATCTGTCGGTGCTGTTGGCCATTCAAAGCAGCCTGCGCGGCAAGGCCCTTCCGCGCGGCTTCATTGCGTTTGGCGAAGTGGGCCTGGCCGGCGAGGTCAGGCCCGCCCCGCGCGGGCAGGAACGCCTGAAGGAAGCGGCCAAGCTGGGCTTTGCCACGGCCGTCGTGCCCAAGGCCAACCTGCCCAAGAAGCCCATCGAGGGCCTGACGGTGCATGGGGTGGACCGGATTGAGGAGGCGATGGGTTTGGTGCGGGGTCTCTGAGGCCCGGTCGTCGCGGCGCCCTCAGCGGTGCATCAGCAGCTGCCCCAGCCCATACCCCAGCCGCGCCAACTCGGTGCGCAAACGGTGCCCGTAGGTTCCCCAACGGCGCCACCACACGAACTTGCGCGAAGGCCCTGGGTTGCCGATGGTGCTTTCCACCTGATCATCGTGCACACACACCTCGGGAAACACACGCCGCACCTTCAGCCCGTACACCCAGCCGCGGTCATAGGCGTGGTCGTAGGGCAGCTGCATGGGCAGCAGTTGTTCGGCATAGCGCTGTGCCGCCGCGCGGTTGACCAGATACGCTGAAGATCCCGTGCAGCGGCTGAACATCACGCCCAGTTGATGCCCCTGCCCCACAGACAACACGCCCACGGGCGAGCCGCTGTGAATGGCGGAAAGCTTCACCATGTCCCATCGTTCACGCGCAGCCACCAGGCGCTGCAGCACCTCGGGCAGGGCGGCGGTGGGTTGCACATCGTCTTCCAGAATCAGCGCGAATTCATGCGGGCCCGCCAGGAAGGCCTGCATCACCCGCACATGGGACAGGTAGCAGCCCAACTCACCCAATGAGGGGGTCATGCCGTGCAGGCGCTCGAATCCGGCTCGGTCCAGCAGCGCGGCTTGCTCACCGGGGAGCACCAACTTGCCCTCCACCGCGGAAAACCGCGTCCATGACAGGCCCAGCGCGTCCAATCGCACGCCGATGCGCGCCAAGCGCTGCGGCGCGCGGTCGAGGTTGATCACCCAGGTGTGCAGCTTGTCCACGGCGGCGATTGTGCAGTGCGGTGTCGCTAACATCCACCCCATGGACTCTGCCCTCTTGCATCGCGCCTCATCCCTGGTCTCCTGGGGCCTGGCTGTGGCCGCCATCGCCATCGGGTACACGATTTACGGATGGCCCGGCGTGTTCCTGGCGTTCACGATGATCGTTTTTTGGCTGCTGCTGCAGTTCAGCCGCGCATTGCGCGTGATGCGTGCGGCCGCCACCAACCCGGTGGGCTCGGTGGACAGCGCCTTCATGGCCCACACCCGCATCCAGCGCGGCATGAAGATGTTGCAGGTGATGCGCGAAACCAAGAGCTTGGGGCAGCGACTGCCCCACCCCAGCCCCGGTGCCCAGGAAAGCTGGGAGTGGCGCGACCGCGGGGGCGACGCCCTGGTGGTGGACTTCGCCCGCGGGCGCTGCGTGGGCATGGCCTTGGTGCGCGCACCCGTGGACGAGGCGCAGCCGCCCAGCGCCCTGATCCCCTAAAATCAAGGGTTCACTCCGACACTCGAGGGATTCAACATGGGCATGGACGACCGCGACGGCAAGATCTGGATGGACGGCCAGTTGGTCGATTGGCGCGACGCCAAGATCCACGTGCTCACCCACACGCTGCACTACGGCTGTGGCGCCTTCGAGGGCGTGCGGGCCTACAACACGGTCAAGGGCACCGCCATCTTCCGCCTGCGCGAGCACACCGAGCGGCTGTTCAACAGCGCCAAGATCCTGCGCATGAAGATCCCCTTCACCATCGAGCAGGTCGAGGAAGCGCAGAAGCAGGTGGTGCGCGAAAACAAGCTGGAAAGCTGCTACCTGCGGCCACTGACCTGGATCGGCAGCGAAAAACTCGGCGTCAGCCCCAAGGGCAACAAGATCCACCTGATGGTGGCGGCCTGGGCTTGGGGCGCCTACCTGGGTGAAGAGGGCCTGAAGCGCGGCATCCGCGTCAAGACCAGCAGCTACACCCGACACCACGTCAACATCACCATGACGCAGGCCAAGGCGGTGAGCAACTACACCAACTCCATCCTGGCCAATATGGAGGCCACGGATGAGGGCTACGACGAAGCCCTGCTGCTGGATTCGGCCGGCTTCGTCAGTGAAGGCGCGGGCGAGAACCTGTTTGTGATCAAGGGCGGCGTGATCTACACGCCCGACCTGTCGGCCGGCGCGCTCAACGGCATCACGCGCAACACCATCTTCCACATCGCCAAGGACCTGGGCCTGGAGATCGTGCAAAAGCGCATCACCCGCGACGAGGTCTACATCTGCGACGAGGCCTTCTTCACCGGCACCGCTGCCGAGGTCACGCCCATCCGCGAATTGGACCGCATCGAGATCGGCGCCGGCTCACGTGGCCCCATCACCGAGAAGATCCAGAGTGCTTTCTTCGACATCGTCAACGGGCGCAATGAGAAGTACGCCCACTGGCTGACCCAGGTGTGATGCCCATGTCCATGCAGTCCCAAGCCCCTGTTGAAGTCACCGCCGCCGAGCTGCAGGGTCCGGGCGTGGTGTTCTGCCCAAACCCCCGCATGCCCCTGTGGAGCAACCACCCGCGGGTGTTCATCGACCTCAGCCACGAGGGTCAGGGCAAGTGCCCCTATTGCGGCACGGAATACCGACTCAAGCAAGGCGAAAAGCTCGCCCACGGCCACTGAGCCTGCAGGCCCCGGCCGGCCTGCGCGGCTCCCTACAATCTTGGGATGCAAGGCATCGATTCGACCCCCTCCCGAGAGTTCTTGCTGACGCTGTCGTGCCGCGATACCAAGGGGATCGTGCATGGGGTGTCGGGTCTTCTCTACCAGGCCGGGTGCAACATCCTCGACTCCCAGCAGTTCGGCGATGTGCACGGCGAAGACGCCACCGGCCTGTTCTTCATGCGGGTCCACTTCGAGGCCCCGGCCGATCTGGCCGATGTGGGCACACTTCACAAGCTCTTCGGCCATGTGCGTGGCCAGTTCCAGATGGAGGTCGCCCTCCACGCCATGAGTGAGCGCTCACGCTTGCTCTTGCTTGTCAGCCAGCACGGGCACTGCCTGAACGATTTGCTTTTTCGCTGGAAGAGCGGGCAGCTGCCGGTGGACATTCCGGCCATCGTGTCGAACCACCCCGATTTCGCAGACCTGGCCGCCAGCTACGGCATCCCCTTCCACCACCTGCCACTGGCCAGAGGCAGCAGCAGCGCGGCCAAGCGCGAGCAGGAGCAGCAGATCGAAGCGCTCATCGAGCGTGAGCGCATCGATCTGGTGGTGCTGGCGCGCTACATGCAGATCCTCTCGCCCGAGTTCTGCCAGCGCCTTCATGGCCGGGCGATCAACATCCACCACAGCTTCCTGCCCAGCTTCAAGGGCGCCAAGCCCTACTACCAGGCCCATGCACGCGGCGTGAAGCTGATCGGCGCCACGGCCCACTATGTGACGCCGGACTTGGACGAGGGGCCCATCATCGAGCAAGACGTGGCGCGCGTGGACCATTCGCTGTCGGCCGAAGACCTGACCGCCGTGGGCCGCGATGTTGAGTGCGTGGTGCTGGCCCGTGCCGTTCGCTGGCATGTGCAGCGCCGCGTGCTGATGAACGGTCACAAGACCGTGGTGTTCCGCTGACCGAGCCATCCCATGTCGCAGAGCAAGCCCAAGACCGCCGCCCTGATGGCCACGCCGCAGGACATCGAATCGCAGTTCTACGAGGCGCTGCAGCGGGGTGACATCGACTCCCTCATGGGCGTGTGGAGCGACGACGAAGAAATCGTCTGCGTGCACCCCGGAGGCCCGCGCATCATTGGCGCGGCGGCCATTCGCGCCACCTTCGATTCCATCTTCGCCAATGGGCCGATCACCGTGCACCCGGAAAAGATCCGTGCGGTGAACACCGGCCACTGTGCGGTGCACAACGTGCTGGAACGCATCGACATCAGCACCGACGAAGGCCCGCAGACGGCCTGGGTGATCGCCACCAACGTCTTCATCAAGACCGCGCAGGGGTGGCGCCTGGTGGCGCACCACGCCAGCCCTGGCTCCCCGAAGGAGCTGCAGGAAGTGACCGAGGCGCCTTCGGTGCTGCATTGAGGGACTACCGTGCCCCCGCGTGGCTGCCCGGTGGCCACGCGCAAACCATCTGGCCAGCCCTGTTCAGCCACACGGGCCGCGAGCCCTGCTATCGGCGTGAACGCTGGACGGCCCCGGATGGGGACTTCATCGATGTGGATTTCCAGGGGCCTGGCCGTGACGGCGTGCTGGACGCGCAGGCGCCCTGGCTGGTGCTCTTCCATGGCCTGGAGGGGTCCTCACGCGGAAGCTATGCGCTGGCCTTTGCCGATGTGGCCCACCGCCACGGGTGGAACTACGCGGTGCCACACTTTCGCGGCTGTTCGGGCGAAATGAACCTGGCGCCACGCGCCTACCACTCGGGCGACTTTGAGGAAATCGGCTGGTTGCTGGCAGGCCTGCGCGCCCGCAGCGCCGCACCGGTGATGGCCGTGGGGATTTCGCTGGGGGGCAACGCCCTGATGCGCTGGGCCGAGGAGGCCGGCGACACCGCCGCAGCCACTGCACGCGCCGTGGCCAGCGTGTGTTCCCCGCTGGACCTCATGGCCTCAGGGCAGGCCATTGGCAGCGGCCTGAACCGGCAGGTCTACACCCGCATGTTCCTGCGCACCATGAAGCCGCGCGCCCTGGCCAAGTGGGCGCAGCACCCTGGCCTGTTCGACCGCGATCGTTTGATCGCCGCACGCGACCTGCGCGAGTTCGATGAGGTGTTCACTGGGCCCCTGCACGGCTTCAAGGGCACCGACGACTACTGGAGCCGCGCCTCGGCCAAACCCCACCTGAGCCGCATCCGTATCCCCGCGCTGGCGCTCAACGCGCGCAACGACCCCTTCATCCCGGCCGGGTCCCTGCCCGTGCGTGGGGAGGTGGGTTCGCATGTGGAACTGTGGCAGCCCGCGCACGGCGGCCACGTGGGTTTCCCGGCCGGCGCGCCGCCCGGACATGTGCTGGCCATGCCGCAGGCGGTGGCGGCTTGGCTCGCACAATAGGCCCATGGATGACATCGTCAAGGCCGCCCTGAAGAAGTGGCCCAACGTGCCCGCCTGCTACGACTGGCTGGCCTTGGACGCGCGCGGCCAATGGTGGATGCGCGATGAACGCACGCAGGCAGCCGGTCCATTTCCGCAGGCCAAGGGAAGCCGCATCGAACACGAGAAGCTGCTCGACTTCATCCACCGCAACTACGAATGCGATGAAGCCGGCGCGTGGTTCTTCCAGAACGGGCCGCAGCGCGTGTACGTGACGCTGGAGGTGACCCCCTGGGTATGGCGCGTGATGGACTCGGCCGAGCATGCCGTCGTCAGCCACACTGGGCGGGCCGCGCAGGTGCAGGGCGTATGGCTGGATGAGGTGGGGCGCTTGTTCCTGACCACCGACATCGGGCCGGGGTTGGTCCACAGCCTGGACGTGGGCACGGCCGCTCGGGCCTTGGAGGCGGGGGCCTGGCGCGGCGCGGCCGGCCAACGGCTGGCCGAACCACAGACGGTGCAGGCAGGCGAGTTGCCGCAGCTTTGGGGCTTTTTGCCGCACCCCAGGCATGAGCGGCCCGGGGCTGGGCGCTGACCCAATGCAAAACGGCTGCAGGTGCAGCCGTTTTCTTCGAAAGTGCCGATCGGCCCGGCGCCGAACTTACTTGGCCGCGGCTTCCGGCGCCTTGGGTTCGGCGAACTTGGCGCCGCTCTGGTTGGCCAGGTAGACCACAGCCCGGCCGATTTCGAGGTCGCTGTAGTCGCCGCCGCCTTGCGCACCCATGGCGCCTTTGCCCTTGATGGCGGAGGTCAACAAGTGGTCGTAGCCTTCCTTGATGCGCTTGCCCCAGGCGCCCGCATCACCCAGCTTGGGCGCGCCGGCGGCGCCAGCGTTGTGGCAAGCCGCGCACTGCGCCTGGTACACCTGCTCGCCGGTCTTCAGCGTGGCCGGGTTGCTGGCGTCGCGCACCTCCACCGTGCCCACCGGCGCAATGCGCGCGGCCACCGCCTGTGCGTCCAACACGGCCGTGCCGGCGCCTTCCTTGGGCTGGGTGGACACATAGTTCACCAACAGGATGATGGCCACGATCGGAATCACGAAAGAGGCCACCACCGCCGCCACCAGCTGCTTGGGCGTCTTGATCGGGCCTTCGTGCGGCATGTCATGGCCGGCGGCTTGATCGTGGTGGTCGTGGTGGCTCATCTCGGTCCTCTACTTCAGATGACGTGGGGTGGGGGCATCCAGGCGCAAATCGCGATCAGCAAATCGCAGCCTTGTGCAAAGCCCCTGATTATATGAGCGGCGCGGCTTGCGCCGGGCTTGCGGGCCGGGGGCATGGCCGTGACGCCTGGGGTCGACTGGTAGAATGCGGGCCTTCAACGCAGCGGCTGTAGCTCAGTGGATAGAGTATTGGCCTCCGAAGCCAAGGGTCGTGGGTTCGATCCCCGCCAGCCGCGCCA
>JBEAWD010000187.1:0-5472 GCA_041160585.1 Pseudomonadota bacterium
ACCTTGGGCCCCGACACTCTCGTACCCATGGGGCGGGCAGTTGCGCTGCGCTTTGCACAGGGCGAATTGGTATTGGCCGAGCAGCGATATCAAACATACGGCCCTTCGCTCTTCGCTGATCTCGGAATTGATCTTAAGCGCAAGCGAGTCATTCTGGTGAAGTCGGCTCAGCACTACAAGCCGCACTTCATGCCCATCTCGGAACACAGCGTGGTGCTGGATGCGCCGGGCGTGTGCGTGGCGGATGTGTTGGAACTGCCGTTCAGGCGGCGGCCAAAACCCATATGGCCGTGGGAAGAGGACCCGTGGGCTGACGCTTAACCCGCACCTGATCGGCAGGCGCTTATCGAGCGCTCAAGGGTTATGCTTTTCGCACGCGCGGGTCGAGTGCATCGCGCAGCGCGTCGCCCAATAGATTGAACGAAGCTGCGGTCAGCATGATGACCACACCCGGGATCACGACCATCCACCAGTGGCCCAACACGTATTCGCGCCCCATCCCGATCATTGACCCCCATTCGGCCATCGGCGGTTGCGCACCCAGCCCAATGAAGCTCAGGGCCGATGAGGCCAGGATGGCAGCGCCGAGATGGAAGGTCGTGAAGACGAGCACTGGCGGCAGAACACCAGGCAACAGGTGCGCACGGATCAAGTGCCAGTTGCTTGCCCCCATGGCCCTGGCCGCCAACACGAACTCTCGCTCGCGCAGTGCCAAGGCCTGCCCGCGCGCTACCCGGATGTAGGCTGGTACTGAGAGGAGCCCCAAGGCGATCACCGCATTCAGGAGGCTCGGGCCCAGAGCGGCGGTGAGTGCCAAGGCAATCACCATCCCCGGCAGTGCCATGGCGACGTCCGTTAAGCGCATGATTAAGGCGTCCACCCAACCGGCCATCAAGCCGGAGAAGGTTCCGATGAGGAGCCCCAAACCAAGTCCGATGGCGACGATGCCCAATCCCGCAGCCAAGGAAGGTTGGGCTCCATACATGATGCGCGTGGCCACATCACGGCCCAGTTCATCAGTTCCCGCCCAATGCTGCCAAGAGGGGGGGGCCAGAACGGCATCCAGATTCATTGCGTTGGGGTCAAAGGGCGACAACCAAGGCGCCAACAGGGCCATCAGGACCACCAGCGCGATGACCCCAAAGGCCATTTTCGAAAG
The DNA here is from genome assembly GCA_041160585.1 of Pseudomonadota bacterium. Taxonomy (GTDB): domain Bacteria; phylum Pseudomonadota; class Gammaproteobacteria; order Burkholderiales; family Burkholderiaceae_C; genus RFTU01. The sequence goes on from JBEAWD010000187.1 coordinate 1,160, forward strand.
CGGGCCCCTAGCCATCCCCCACCATCGCGATCCGTCAAATGGAGTCGTGCCCATGCTGCTCAGCTCTTCAACTGGATGCGTGGATCGAGGAAGGTGTAGGTCAAATCCACGATGAGGTTGACCAACACATAGATCACCGAGGCCAGCACCGTGAACCCCATGATCACTGGAAAATCCAGATTCAGGATGGCACCTAGAACGTGACTGCCCACCCCGGGCCACGCGAACACCGTCTCAATGACAACCGACCCAAAGAGCAAGGACGCCAGCTCCAGCCCCAGGACGGTGACGAAGGGGATCAGCGCATTCTTCAGCGCATAGATGTACGTGATTCGCCAGGGTGCAATGCCATAGGCTCTGGCCGTCCTGATGTAGTCCTCGGCCAACACCTCCACCATGGCACTGCGAACCAGCCGAACCACGGTACCCACCGTGGCCAAGGCGAGTGTGGCAGCAGGCAAGACCAGATGGCTCAATGCGCTGCGCCAGACCATCCACTGACCCGCCAGAGCCGCATCAATGAGGTAGAGGCCGGTCCGGAGGGGTGGCGGCTCCAGCCCCATGTCCAAGCGTCCCGAGCCGGGCAGCCAATCCAGCTCGGCATAGAACAGCAGCATGAGCATGAGACCGATCCAGAAGGTGGGTGTGGAGATGCCAAGAATGGCCACTCCTCTGCCGAGCGTATCCACCCAGCGCCCTTGATGAACGGCTGTGATCACCCCCAAAGGAACACCCACGGCGATGGAGATCAGCATCGCCGCCAGCATCAGCTCCAAGGTGGCGGGAACGAGAGAAAGGAGCTCGCCAAGCACCGGCTGCCTTGTGGTGATCGAGGTGCCGAAGTCACCTCGAGACAGGTCGCTGACGTAGCGAACATATTGCGTGAGCACTGGCTGATCCAGTCCCAGTTGTTCACGCATCTCCTGAATGGCCTGGGGTGTAGCCCGAGGTCCCAGGACGAGTTGGGCGGGGTCACCCGGGATCAGCCTGGAAATGGCAAAGCAGATCACCGACACGGCGAAGGCCACAAACACCAGCATCAGCAGTCTGCGCGCGATGACCCTCAGCATGCCGGCTACTCCCGATCAATCCTGGCCACGGCGGCGCTGGGCGAATTCCGCCATCGCAGCCCGGAAGTCCTCACTGGTGACTCGTTCGGCCTGCATTTGCGCTTCGAGCTCGACCTGTGCGGGCAGCGCTTGCATCAAGGCCTCGTTCATGGCCTTTCGGGTCAGCGCGAACGAGGCCGACGGTAACTTCGCCAGTCGCCGAGCGATCTTCATGACCTCATCCTCGAATACCGGGTCGTCCGCCGTCTGGAAAATCATTCCTGCAGCTTGGGCTTGATCAGCCGAAACATCAGCGCCCGACATGAACCACCCACGCGCGCGGGCCTCGCCGACGAACCTGGGAAGCGTCGCGCTCAAGCCGGTATCGGGTATGAGCCCAAGTTTCGAAAACGCAAACGAGAACTTCGCGGACCGCGCCGCGATCACGAAATCAAACCAAAGCACGAGCCCAATGGCGCCGCCCACGACGGGACCATTGACGGCCGCCACGGTCGGTAACCGGCCTTGATGCAGTAGCGCTTGAATGGGTAACAACGCCTGCGTAATCTGGCGCGCCAAATCCGCAGCGCTGGTCGTTCCGAGCACATCAAGATTGGCACCAGCCGAAAACACAGACCCCGCCGGCCCGCCGGTCAAAACCAAGACGCTGGCCCCACTGGCGGGGTGCTGCCAGCGTTCGATGGCTTCACGCAATTCCACGAAGGCCTGCGGCGACAGCGCATTCGCGGTCTGGGGTGAAGCAAGGCGTATGGTGGCCACGCCACCATCAAGCGAAGTTTGAATCACGCGCTCGTCTTCTGAGATTCAATCAACACCTGGGCAGAGCCCGAAGCTATCAATGTACCGTCGCTCTTGCTAGCCTTGAGTGCCACCGTTGCCAGCCAGCCGGCGGGTACCGCCTCGGCCGACTCAACCGTGCCCTCGCAGCGCAGGGTCTCCTTCACCGGAAGCATCGCAGCGAACCGGGTCTCGATGGATCTCACGCTGCCCGGCCCACCCCAGCCAGCCAGCAAGCGCCCAAACAGCCCCATCGAGTACATACCATGGACGATACAGTCGGGAAGTCCCGCCTTATCACGCGCGAAATCGCTGTCCACGTGGATGGGGTTGGTGTCTCCGGATCCGTGCATGTAGAGCGCCACACGATGCCGAGTGATCAAGCCGGTATCCAGCACCGGCAGAAGTGTTCCAGAAGCGATTGGGCTCATGAGTTTCGGTGCACCAATGAACAATGATCTTCACACACAAGGGCGCCGTCCGTGTCGCGGTACTCCAGCACCGTATCAACAAAGGTCAAGGCCCCACCCTTCTTGTCGGTAAGGGCACTGAGCCGCTTGGTACCCGTTAATCGGTCTCCGACGCAAATCGGCTGGTGGTGGATGAACTTCTGCGACCCATGGAGGATCTTTGCTGCATCAAGTTGCAGCAACTTGAGCATCGCGAAGATCAAGTCGACCCTCTCCGTACTCATGGCGATCGGAAAGGTCGGAAGGGTCAGGACATCGCGGTAACCGGCCGCCTGGGCAGCTGACCGGTCCAGGTAGACCGGATTCTTTTCGTCCAGTCCGCGCGCAAAGTTGACCGCCATACTGCGTTCGACGACCACCTCGAAGGACGGCCAAACATGGCCGACATGCTGTTGCCGCGCGTCCACGTCACGCACTCCCCATGATCTTGGCAAAGACGGTCATGGCTTCCCCGAAACTTCTTGGATGCTCGCTCACCTGAAAGTCGGTGATTCGGTCCCATGAGCCGGCCAGGGTTTCCAGCGCGTTGTCCCCTTGCAGGTCCAGGGTAGCGCCCCCAGATCGTTCCCAACGCAGCTTGGTTACGTAGCCGCCTCCCACCTCGAACAAACCACCGTTTTCGCTGCAATCCTCATGGCACAGCCAGGCAACGAGCGGGCTAACCAACTCCGCGCGCATCGGTGCCAGTTGCTCGGCAGTCATCACGGTTCGGGTCAGCCGCGAATCAGCCGCAGGTGCAATCGTGTTGACATGTATGTTCTTAGCCTGACCTTCTACGGCCAACGGTTGGGTCATGCCGTGCAAGGCGAGCTTGAAGGTCCCGTAGTTGACCTGACCGAAATTGCCATAGATACCCGCCGCTGATGAGGTGTTCACCACCCGTCCATATCCCTGCTCGCGAAAGCGCGGCCAGGCTGCGTGGATGATGCGGAAGGCGCCCAGGAGGTGCACCTCGTAGAGTTGGTCCCAGTCTTCCTGCGACATCTTGTGGAAGGCCACATCCCGCAGGAAACCCGCGTTGTTCACGACGATATCCAGGCGACCAAAGTGATCCAGGGCCGCCTGGACGATGCGACCACCGTCTACCACCGAATCCGAATTCACCTCGGCGCTGCCGCCCGCCGCCCTGATCTCCGCCACCACCGCCTCTGCAGGGGACTTATCGGCACCACCGCCGGCGCTTCCAGTGCCCAGGTCATTGACCAGCACCTTGGCACCGCGGGCAGCCAGCAACAAGGCATGCGCGCGACCCAGGCCTCGACCCGCACCGGTCACCAACGCGACTTTTCCGTCAAAGCGTAGCATCTGATCTCCAAATTCACCTGTCGTGATCTTCTCAACGAACCTCGGCGCTCCGACCCGACACGGGCACGAAGATGTCGGTTCGGAAGGGCGACATGCGTTGAGCTTTCATCATCAAAAGGTTCAAGGACCATGACCATGGACGACTTGCGAGCAGGAGGGACCATCGGGCATTTGCTCGTGCGCACCTTTCAGCGTTACTCGCAGCAGGAAATGTTGGTCGGCGACGGCGAGCGATTGACCTATGGGCAAATGGCCCGCCGAACCGCCTGCATGCTGGCCGCTTTACAGAAATTGGGGTTGGGAGAAGGCCAGAGCATCGCCCTCCTTTCGCGGAATCGGGTCGACGTTTTGGCAGCCTGCTATGCCGGATACATCGGCGGGATGCGGATCACGCCCCTGTCTCCCCTGACGAGCGATGACGACTTGGCCTTCATGCTGGAAGACGGCGAGATCGATGCGCTGGTCGTGGACGACAAGGTCTTCGCCGCAAGGGGTCATACGATGCGGGCCCGTGTACCGCGCTTGAGGCACCTACTGTCGCTGGGGCCGCTGGAGGGAGCCGCCGACCTGATGGCACTGGCCGCCGGCTCCGAGCCCCAGCCCCTGATCCCTCGGGCACATCCTGATGACATCGCCGTGATCGGCTACACCGGGGGCACCACGGGACGACCCAAGGGGGTGGTGCATACCC
>JBEAWD010000180.1:0-5828 GCA_041160585.1 Pseudomonadota bacterium
GGCCGTGCTGGCGGCACTGCGTGAGTGGAAGAATCGGACATGAGAATGCAGGCCACGTCTTGGCGAACAGCCCATCTGAGGATGGGCAGCCTTTTTGCCCTGACGATGCTGGTCCTGAGCACCGGCTGCGCCTCATTGGGTGGGATGGCGCCCACCGACGGCGTCCCCGTCGTCGCCCAAGGTGCCGACAAAGATGCCGACAAAGATGCTGCTAGGGCACGTGCACCCGAAGCTGCAACTCCAAGCTCTGCTCCGTCGTCGCCCACGCCCACACCCGCCGCCGCGGTTGCCGCCTCGCCCATCGGCCCAATGGCCCCGGGCGGCCGTGTGGGACTGGACAGCCTCAACCCGGACCAAACCATCCGGTTTGACGCACCGGATGCCAAGCGCGACCTGTGGCAGCGCATCCGAGCCGGATACGGCTTGGCCGAGTTGCGAAACCCGCAGTTGGTGAAAAGCACCGAACGCTGGTACGCGACCCGGCCCGACTATGTTCAGCGCATGACCACACGCGGCGCACGCTACCTGTTCCACATCGTTGAAGAGGTGGAGCGGCGCAAGTTGCCCACGGAACTGGCCCTGCTGCCCTTCATCGAGAGTGCCTTCAACCCCCAGGCCTTGAGCACGGCCAAGGCGTCCGGAATGTGGCAATTCATGCCGGCCACCGGTCGTGATTTCTCGCTCAAGCAGAACGTGTTCCGCGACGACCGACGCAATGTGCTGGCCTCAACCAGGGCCGCCCTCGACTACCTCACACGGCTGCATGCACAGTTCGGCGATTGGCACCTGGCGCTTGCAGCCTACAACTGGGGTGAAGGCAATGTGCAGCGCGCGATTCAGCGCAACCAACGCGCGGGCCTGCCCACCGACTACGAGAGCCTGCGGATGCCCGATGAGACTCGCCGCTACGTGCCCAAGCTCATGGCGGTCAAGAACATCGTGATGCAGCCCGATGCCTTCGGTCTGTCTCTGCCGCCGCTGGAAAACCACCCCTACTTCCTCACCGCACCGGTGGAGCGCGACATCGATGTGGCGGTGGCCGCCCGATTGGCCGGAATGGATGAGGCCGAGTTCGCGGCACTCAATCCGCAGCACAACAAACCGGTGATCCTGGCGGCCGGCACACCCCACATCCTGCTGCCCTACTCCAACGCCGAACGCTACCTGGCGGAGTTGGATCGACACCAGGGGCCTCTGGCCTCCTGGACCGCCTGGGTCGCGCCCCGCACGCTCAAGACCGCTGAGGCCGCCAAGCTGGTGGGCATGGACGAAGCGCACTTGCGGGAAGTCAACCGCATTCCACGGGGGATGATGATTCGCAAAGGCTCTGCGCTGCTGGTGCCGCGCCACGGTCGCCATCAGCAGGATGTGAGCGAGCAGCTGGCCGATAACGGCGCCATCAGCCTGCAGCGAGAATCAGCGGGCAAAGCCAAGGCAAAGGCTGCGCCGGGCGGCAGCCCTAAAGCGGGTGCGTCCAAGACACCGAACAGCAAGGCGCAGGTGGCGTCCTCTGGGCAATCGAACCGGAAGCCGGCTGCGGGTGCATCAGGCAGCGGCTCTCGAACCCAGGTCGCCGCCGGCGCCGAGAACGCCGTCAGGCGCTGAACGCGCTGAACGCGCTGAAGGGGCTGAAGGGGCTGAAGGAGCTGGACGCGGCGGATGGGCTGAAGACGCTCGGCTTCGGCCCAGCGGACAAAGCATGCATCAGCGGCGATGCGCCAAGGCGTGCGCAATCGTCGACAGGTCGACGAACTCCAACTCGCTGCCCACGGGAACGCCGCGCGCCAAACGGCTGATCGTCACCGGCAACCCCGCCAAGGCCGTCGACACGGCGTGGGCGGTGGCTTCTCCTTCAGCTGTGAAACTCAAGGCCAGGATGACCTCGCGCAGTTCCTCATCACGGGCGCGGTTGAGCAGGGCCTCAAAACCGATGTCCTGCGGGCCAGTACCCCCCAGGGGGCTTAATCGGCCCATCAGCACGAAGTAGCGGCCGCGAAAACCGCCCGTGCGCTCCAAGGCGGCTTGGTCGGCGGGTGTTTCCACCACGCAAAGCAAGCCTGAATCGCGCTGAGGGTCCAGACACAGATCGCACACCGGACTTTGGCTGAAGGTGTGGCAGCGTTGGCAGTGCCCAAGGTCCTGCGCGGCGGCCTGCAGGGCCAAGGACAGGCGCTGGGCACCGGCCCGGTCGTGTTGGAGCAGGTGGTAGGCCATGCGCTGGGCCGACCGCTGACCCACGCCCGGCAGGCAGCGCAGGGCGTCGATCAGGGCGTCCAGCCGGGGGGAATTCGACACCGTCAGAAAGGCAGCTTCATGCCCGGTGGCAGGGGCAGGCCAGCAGTGAGCTTGCCCATTTTCTCCTGCGACACCTGCTCGGCCCGACGCACCGCATCGTTGAAGGCCGCCGCCACGAGGTCTTCCAACATGTCCTTGTCGTCGGCCAAAAGGCTGGGATCGATGGTCACCCGCTTGACGTCGTGCTTGCAGGTCATGACCACCTTGACCAGCCCGGCGCCAGACTGTCCCTCAACCTCAAGCTGGGCCAGTTCGTCCTGGGCGCGCTTGAGGTTCTCTTGCATCGCCTGCGCTTGCTTCATCAGTCCGGCGAGTTGACCCTTCATCATGGTGTGTGGCTCCGTGTGTTCAGTAGGTTCAGTGTGTTGAGCGGGCGAATCGTTGGAGCTCAGGCGGACGGCTCCAGGGGCCGGACCGAACCCGGCACGAGGCGTGCACCGGGAAACCGGGACAGCAGGTCTTGCACCAACGGGTCTTGACGAATCATGGCCTCGGCCTGCGCCTGCCGGCGTTCGCGCCGTCGGGTGTCGCGCAGGGCTAGGCTGTCTCGAACATCTCCGCGCGTGACCTTCAGCGCCCAGGGCTGACCGGTGTGCACGCGCAGGGCCTCGGCCAGCTTGGCGGCCAAGGCTTCACCAGCCAGGGATTCGCTGTTGACGTGCAGGTGAACCTGGTGCCCTGGGTCGTGGATCGCCACGCACTCGGCCTGCAAGGCGAGTTCGCGGACCAGGGCGTTGATGCCCTGTGCTTCGACCATGGCCTGTACCCAAGTGCACCAGCGGTCCATGAGGCTGGCGTCTGCGGCGTCTGCGGCCTCTGCGGCGCCGGCTTCGTCAGCGACATCCCAGGGCGGAGAGCCAGGGTCTGTGACGGGTACCGAGGGCGGCACCGCATCGACCCGCGAAACGGCCACCGGCCGCACATCCACACGCGCCGGTCGCCGGGCCGTATCAACCAAGGGTTGTGGCTGCGGCCGGGCGGCCGGGCTGGGCATGCTGGGCGCCACGAAGGACAGGTAGCGCCAGGCCACCATCAGCAGCGCGGCATGTTCATCGGGTGCGAGCCCCAATTCAGGCCGCGCGGCCAGCAGCATGGAGTACAGCAACTGCACCTCCTGCCGGTCCCACTGAGCCGCCAGCGCGCGCCAGGGTTGATCTTCGGCATTCACCAGGCTGCCGGGCAGCACCTGTTCCATGGCAATCGACTGCAGGGCCTGCGCCATCGCGTCCAGTGCCGCAGCGGCCGATTGCCCGCTATCGCGCAACGCAGCCAAGGCCTGCATCACGCCGGCAGCGTCGTGTGCGGCCAGGGCCTGCAACCAGGCCACGGCATGGCCTTCATCGACCACGCCGATCATCGTCCGCACCGCCGCCGCTTCCAGCCGCCCCTGCCCATAGGCCAAGGCTTGGTCGGTCAACGACAAGGCGTCCCGCATCGAACCGCGAGCCGCTCGACCCAGCACGGCCAAGGCGGCGTCTTCATAGGGTACGCCTTCGGTCTGCAGCACGTGCGCCAGGTGCTTCTGCACCGTATCAGGCGCCATCGGGCGCAAGTTGAATTGCAGACAGCGGCTGAGCACCGTAGGCAACATCTTTTCGGGGTCGGTGGTGGCCAGCACGAACTTCAGGTATTCGGGCGGCTCTTCCAGCGTCTTGAGCAGGGCGTTGAAGGCGTCCTTGGTGAGTTGGTGCGCCTCGTCGATCATGAACACCTTGAACCGTCCGACGGTGGGCTTGTAGGCCGCACGCTCCAGCAGGTCGCGGATTTCATCGATGCTTCGGTTGCTGGCCGCGTCGAGCTCGACATAGTCCACATAGCGGTCGGCGTCGATTTCGGTACAGGCCGCGCAGCGCCCGCAGGGATGGGCAGTCACACCGCCCTGCCCGTCCTCGCCGGTGCAATTCAGGCTCTTGGCCAGGATGCGAGAGACGGTGGTCTTGCCAATGCCGCGCGTACCGGTGAAGAGGTAGGCATGGTGCAGCCGTCCGGTCGAAAGCGCCGAACTCAGCGCCCGCACCACGGCTTCCTGTCCCACCATCTGGTCGAAGGTGCGCGGACGGTACTTGCGGGCGAGCACAACATAGGTCATCGGTGGATTCTATGTGGCGGTGCCCGATAATCCGCCACGCCCACCATGACCACGCCGCTGCGGCGTCTGCCCCGTGTCCATCACCCCGCCCGCACCCGCCGCACCCCTGACCTACGAACAGTCGGGCGTGAATTACGACCTGATCGATCCACTGAAGATCGCTGCGCAGAAAGCCGCTGCGGCCACGGCAGGGCATCTGGGCAGTCATGGATTTACCGAAGTCAGGGCCTCGCGCGGTGAATCGGCCTATGTGGTCGATGCAGGCCCCTTCTACTTGGCCAGCATCGTGGAATGCCTGGGCTCCAAGGCCCTGGTGGCCGATGACATGCAGCGCCTCACCGGGCGCAGTTGGTACGAAGGTATCGCTCAGGACACGATCGCCATGGCGGTCAACGACCTCATCACCGTGGGCGCCACACCACTGGTGGTACAGGCCTATTGGGCCGCCGGCGGAAGCGACTGGTTCGCCGACGCATCGCGTGCACAGGCCCTGGTGGCCGGTTGGAAGAAGGCCTGCGACGCCTGCGGCGTGGCCTGGGGTGGCGGAGAAACACCGGCCCTGGCCGGCATCGTGGAGGCGGGTCGAATCGACCTGGCCGCCTCTTGCACGGGCATCGTCAACCCCAAGAGCCGCCTGAGCGTGGGCGAGCGCCTGGAGGCCGGTAACGCCATCGTGATCTTGGCCTCCAGTGGCATCCACGCCAACGGCTTGAGCCTGGCACGCAAGCTCGTGGAACGCCTGCCACAGGGCTACCTCACCCCACTGGAGGACGGCAGCACCTACGGACAGGCGCTCTTGGCCCCGACGGTGCTGTATTCGCCGGTGAGCGAAGCCCTGGCACGCTCAGGCATCTACCCGCGCTACTGCGTGAACGTGACCGGCCATGGCTGGCGCAAGCTGCTGCGCCATCCGGGCACCTACACCTATCGCATCCACACCGTGCCACCCGTGCCCACCGTGCTGCGCTTCATGCAACAACATGCCGGCCTGGATGACCAGGAGGCCTACTCCACCTTGAACATGGGAGCCGGCTTTGCCTTTTTCGTGGATGCCGAGGAAGCCCAACGTACGGTGGAGGTGGCCCGCGAATGCGGCATCGAAGCCTGGGTGGCCGGGCAGGTGGAGGAAGGGCCCAAGCAGTTGCTGATCGAGCCGCTGCAGCTGAGCTTTGGCGCCGACGACCTGCAATTGCGCTGACCCATTCGGCGACAACCCTGAGCAAGCTCTGCGGTAGGCGACAAAAGGTCAATTGACCCACCTGGGCAGCGCCGCGCCCCTGCCCCTACAATCGGTCGGGACGGGCCTCCTCGCATGGGAACACGGCCAATCGGGTCAGGTGGGGAACCAAGCAGCCCTAACCGGCGAACCCAGTGCCGGGGTCAGGCTCGTCACCCATTCCGCCCCCATCCACCTTCCGACCATGAGCAGTGAACTGATCAAACA
>JBEAWD010000246.1:0-6839 GCA_041160585.1 Pseudomonadota bacterium
CCGCCCAACTCCAGCACGGCCGGCTTGAGGTACTTGGCGCAAGTCATGGCGATGATGCGCCCCACGCGGGTTGAGCCGGTGAAGTTCACTCGGCGCACGGCCGGGTGGGCCACCATGGCCTCCACCACGGCACCAGCATCCTGGGGCGCGTTGGTGATGTAGTTCACCACCCCAGGCGGAAAGCCCGCTTCCTGCAGGGCTTCGATGATGAGCTGGTGCGTGCGGGGGCAGTTCTCGCTGCCCTTGAGAATGACCGTATTGCCGCAAGCCAAGGGCGTGGCGATGGCGCGCACGGCCAGAATCACTGGCGCGTTCCACGGCGCGATGCCCAGCACCACACCAGCGGGTTGACGCACCGCCATGGCCAGGCTGCCCGGAACGTCGGATGGGATGACCTCGCCGCTGATTTGGGTGGTCAGTGCCGCGGCTTCACGCAGCATGCCGGCGGCCAAGAACACATTGAAACCGGCCCACATGCCGGTGCCGCCGGTCTCCGCCCCCACCGCCTCGATGAATTGCGGGGTCTTGGCCTGCAACTGATCGGCCGCCTTGAGCAGCAGGGCGCGGCGTTCATTGGGGCCGGTTTCGCTCCAGGTGCGGAAGGCCTCGGCAGCCGCTTCCACCGCCATCACCGCGTCTTGCGGCGAGGCGGCCGGGGCGCGCGTGGCCACCGTGCCGTCAAGGGGATTGCGGCGCTCGAAGGTGGCGTTCTTCTCGGCCGTGACCTTCAGGCCGTTGATGAGCATCGACAGGTCGGACATGGTGGACTCCTTGGATTCTTGAGGGGAAGTGTGGCAGCGGTCTGAATGCGATGCGGCTCAGCCGACGGGGGTGGCAGTACCCTGTCCACGCTGTCGGCGCTGCACCGCGTCGCGCGCGTCGGTGGTCTGGCTGTCCTGTGCACCCAGGTAGGCCTCGCGCACCACGGTCGAGCGCGCCAGCAGGCGGGAATCGCCCGAGGCCACCAGCTCTCCGCGCTCCATCACATAGCCGCGATCGGCCACCGCCAGGGCCTTCTTCACGTTTTGCTCGACCATCAGCACGGTGGTGCCGGCATCCGCGATGCGGCGCACCATGCCCAGCAGTTCGTCGACCATGCGCGGGGCCAAGCCCAATGAAGGTTCATCGAGCATGAGCAGGCGCGGCCGGCTGACCATGGCGCGCGCCACGGCCACCATCTGCTGTTCGCCCCCGCTCATGGTGCCGGCCAACTGCAGGGCCCGCTCACGCAGTTTGGGGAAATCGGAGAAGGCCTGCTCGATGCGTTGCTCGCGCTCAGCCTTGCTGAACAGCCAGCCGCCCAACTCCAGGTTCTCACGCACGGTCATTTGGCCAAACAACTGACGGCCTTCGGGCACAAGGCTGACGCCGGCGCGCACGATCTCATGGGTTTTCTCGGGCAGTTCCGCGCCGTCGAGCATCGCGTCACCGCCGCGCGGGATCAGGCCGTTGAGCGCGCGCAGCATCGTGGTCTTTCCCGCGCCATTGGGGCCCAGGATCACGGTCAAGCCCGGCTTGACCTCGAAGGTGAGCCCCCGCAAGACCTGAACCGGGCCATACCCAGCCGTGAGGTTCCACACGCGCAAGCGGGCGCGCGAGGTACCGCCCAGGCTGAAGCCCTCCGGGCGGTGCCACATCATGCCCGCCCCCCTGCCAGCGCAGCATCTGGCGCATCCACGGCTTCATCCTCCTGCATCTCGTCACCCAGATAGGCCTCGATCACCTGCGGATCTCGCACCACCTCACGCGGCGGGCCATCGGCGATCTTGCGACCCTGGTGCAGCACGATTACGCGCTCCACATGGCGCACGAGGATCTTTACCGCGTGCTCGATCCACACCACGGTGAGGTCCAGTTCATCGCGCAGGCGCCGAATCAGCCGCGCCATGGCCACGACCTCGGCCTCGGTCAGGCCAGCGGCCACTTCATCGAGCAGCAGCACCCGAGGCCGGGTCGACAGCGCCATACCGATTTCCAACAAGCGCTGCTGCGAGGGAGTAACGTCTCCGGCCCGCAGGCCCGCTTGCTCGCTCAAGCCCACCAGGCGAAGGATGCCCGCGGCATCGCGCAGGGCCCACGGCACGCCCACCTCGTCACCCCAGAAGATCCACTTGCGGCGCCGGCGACCCGCAAACTTCAGACCAAACTCAATGTTGGCCTGAACGCTGAGGTCGGAAAACACACGCGGCGTCTGAAAGGTACGCGCCAGGCCTCGCGCGGCAAAGCGGTGCGGGCCGGCGCCGGTCAGGTCGCGCCCGGCGGCCAGGAGGCGGCCGGACGTGGGCTCGGTCACGCCGCTGATGGCATTGAAGAAAGTGGTCTTGCCCGCGCCGTTGGGGCCAATGATCCCCACAAGCTCACCGGTCCGAAAGGCTGCGCTGACGCCATCAACGGCCACCAGGCCACCGAAGCGCACGGTGACCTCGCGGGCCTCAAGCAACACGGATGCGCCGGCTTCAGACAAGTCGCTGCTCCCTCGAACGCTTCTTCTCGCGCTCCTTCTCGCCGGTCCACTCGCGCTTCTTTTCTTTCCACCAGGCGCGGGTGTCGTCGCGCCAGATTTTCCAGGTGTCCCAGCGCAGTGAGGCCAGTCCGCCAGGCAGGTACAGCACGCACAGAATGAGCAGCAGGCCCAGGGACATCATGTAGACCTGCGGGGCCTGCAGACGCAGGGTTTCGGCCAGCAGGCTGAAGACGATGGCGGCAATCAGCGGGCCCCACAGCGTCATGGCCCCGCCGATCAGGGCAATCAGCACCGTCTGGAACCCGATGAAGGGATTGAAGACCGTGTGCGGGTCGATGTAGGTCCAGCGCACCGACATGGCCGCGCCCACTGCGCCGGCCACGGCTGCGGTCATCGCGAACCCCGCGAGCTTGACCCAGCGCGTGTTCACGCCCAGGGTCTGCGCGCGCTGCTCGTCGGCGCCGATGCCCATGAGCGCCAGACCCAGCCGTGTGCGTCGCACCCACATGGAAAGGCCTACGGTCAGCACCGCCAACAGAAGCACCGTCAGGTAGATCGTGTCGCGCTCTGGCACCACAGCCAACACCCGGCCGACCGTTCCGGTGACGGACTTCTCGTAGTAGGTGACGGCATGGCGAATCAGCTCGGTCATGCCGAAGGTGAGCACCGCGAAGTAGGTGCCGCGCAGGTGCAGCACCACTGCACCCATGACCACGGCCACGCCAGCCGCCACCGCCGCGCCCAGGGCGATGGTGGCCGCCCAGCCGAGCTGTTCAAGCTGCATGGCGCAGGTGTAGGCCCCGATACCGAAGAAGGCCGATGTGGCCAGCGACAAGTAGCGGGTGCTGCCGCAGAACAAGCCCCAGCTGCTGGACAGCGCCACATACATCAGGCAGGTCAGGCCCATGGACACCATGAACTCGCTGCCGATGTAGGGCAGGCTCAGCCCCCAGCCGGTAAGGCCGAAAAGGACCAGCAGGTCGCGGGTGAGCAGTTGACGGTCGTTCATGAATGGATCACCCGGTCAAGCCTTGCGTGTCTTTCGGGTGAACAGGCCCTCGGGCCGCAGCAGCAGCACTGAGATGAACACGATGTAGGACAACAAGGCCTTGAGCGAGGGATTGGTGTAGTGCATACCGATGGCCTCCACCACGCCCAGCAGCAGACCGCCAAGCAAGGCGCCTCCCATGCTGCCGAAGCCGCCCAGCGTGATGACGATGAGCGCGGTAACGGTGTAGGGCTCACCCATGGACGGCGAAATCGTGTAGGCCATGGACAGCAGGCAGCCGGCCACGCCCGACAGCCCCAAGCCGATGCCAAACATGAAGGGATGCAAGCGCTTGGTGTCGATGCCCACGAGCTGAGCCCCCACCGGCGACTGCATCAGGGCTCGCACGCCCTTGCCCAACAGCGTGGCGCGCAGCAAGGCCAGCAGGCCCAGGCTGAACAACAGGGCCAGCACGAACACCACCAGCTTGTTGCCAGCCACCGGTGCGCCGCCCACCTGCACCGGGTCGGTCATGAAGTCATAGCCGCGCAAGTCGCCACCCCAGATCCACGACACCATGTTCTGCACCAGGAACATCAGGCCAAAGGCCACCATGAGGCCACGGGCCTCGAAGATGTCGAGGTTGGGTGAAGTGGACACCAGGCGGCGAAAGCACAGGAAGTGGATGGCCATGCCCGCCACGCCGAGCACCGCGAAGGCCACTGGGATCATCAAGAGCGGATTCAGGCCCAAGGAGGTGTATGCCATCCAAGTGAGGTAGGCACCCACCATCAGGAACTCACCGTGCGCGATGTTGAGGATGCGCATGAGGCCGTACTGGAGATTCATCCCCAGTGCGACCAGCGCATATACCCCGCCCGTGATCAGGCCCGAGCCGATCAGCTCGAGCCATGCACCCAGTGTCAAGTGTTTACTTCCAGGCGGGCTTGTTGGCGTTGAGCTTGGCCGTGGCGCGCGCGGCCGGCCACACCACCTCGAACTCGCCGTTCTGCCACTGGCTGACCGTGCCGGGCGTGCCCACGTTCTCGCTGCCCTGGAACTTCACATCGCCGATGATGGTCTTGTGGGTGGTTGCAGCCACGTAGTCGCGGATGGCCTTGCGGTCCAGGCCCACCTGCTTCACGGCCGCTGTCAGGATCTCCAGGCCGGCCCAGCAGGCGCCCGAGGCCCAACGGTCCGGCTCCTTCTTCTGGCTGGCCACATGGGCATCGAAGTAGGCCTTGGCACCCGGGCTGGTCTTGGCGTTCCACGAACCCATGCCCATCACACCCTCGGCGCCCGCAGGCGTCATCACGTTCTTGTACAGCGGGAAGGCCGTGCCCACCGAGGCGTAGAAGATCTTGGGATTGAAGCCGATCTCCTTGGACTGACGGCTGGCCAGGATGGTGTCGGGCGGGTAGGTGAAGCCGACGAAGGCGTCGGGGTTCTTGTCCTTGATGGAGCGCAGCACCGGGGAAAGATCCTTCACGCCTGAGGGGTAGCTCTTGTCTTCCACCAGGTTGATGCCCGTGCCTTGCAGCGCCACCTTGAAGGCCGCGTAGTTTTCAAGGCCGAAGAGGTCATCCACATAGACGCAGGCCACGCTGCGCACGCCATTGGCCTTGAACATGTCCACCAAGGCGTCGCACATGGACTTGGGCTGCTGCAGCAGCAGGAAGAAATAGGGCAGCTTCATCTCCACCAGGCGGCGGCTGAGCGCGGTGGGGGCCAGGAAGGGGTAGCCGAACCGATTGGCCAAAGGGGCCACGGCGAAGTTGGCGTTGCTGCCCCAGGGCGGCAGCACCAGGTCCACCTTGTCGCTGCCCATGAGCTTCTCATAGGTGCGCACCACGGTCTCCACATCGCTGCGGTCGTCGGAACTGATGAGTTCAATGCGGCGCTTGGTGCCCTTCACATCCAGGCCACCGGCCGCGTTCTGCTGCTCGGCCCACAACAGGAAATTGGGTTCCTGGCTGACCTGCGCGCCGCCGGTCCATGGACCGGTGCGCGACATGCTGTAGCCGATGCGCACGGGCGCGTTCTGAGCCAGCAGGCCAGGGGCAAAGGAAAGGGCGCCCACGGCGGCACCGCCCTGAAGGATGCGGCGGCGGGTCGCCATCGGCTTGGTGCGATCGGTCATGTTGTGTCTCCTGTTGTGCCCTTCTGGGGCGTGGTGTTGTTTTGCGGCCGAATGCTATCGGCTTCGCGCGGGACGTGCTTCCCAAAGTCCCCGTACCCTTATAGGGCCATTCGTGTGCGGACGCTGCCCATCGCTTGGCGCTTGGGGACCCTACTCTCCAGGCAGCGGGCTGGTCCGCACCAGCCCGTCGGCAGGCCAAGGTTGCAGAAATGCACGGCTTTGGTCGGCTGAGGCGGTGAGCCACGGGCCGTAGGCCTCCTCGGGCAGGATCACCACGGTGCGCTTTTCGTCACCGGGCCGGTGGAACTGCCGCATGAAGGCATGCGCGTCGGCGTTGATCGTGAGCATGGTGCAGCTGTAGATCCATTCACCCTTGGGGTTGCGCCACTGGTCCCACAGGCCTGCGATGCCCATGGGCTGCCCATCCGCGCGCCCGATCCGCGTGGCCACGGCCTTGCCGCTGCCCCAGTCGGGCTCCCAAATGGCGGCAGCGGGAATGATGCAGTGCCGGGCCTTGCGCCAGCTGTCACGAAACGAGGGCTTTTCCGCCACGGTTTCGCTACGGGCGTTGTAGGTGTGGCGGGAGAGCTTGTCGTCCTTGGCCCAGTGCGGCAGCAGCCCGAATACACCCGGCACTTCCACGCGCTCGGCCACGGCTTCATCGCCGTAGTCGGCCTCACGAGGGCGCATGATGAAGCTGCCCTGGTACCCGGGCCACACATCGGTGCGCACGGGCACTTGTGTGGGCTGGGCCTTGAAGTGATCGCGGATCACCCGCGGGTCGCGGATGTTTTCATAGTGGGCGCACATGAGGGGGAACGGTGTATCCAGCCCGATGCTCAGCCGTCAGCGCCGAGCGGCTTCTTGCTAGGCTCAGTGTCGTCTTCGCTGGGGTTTGCGCCGATAAGCCTGGAAAGCCACGCCCACATCACCGCCTCCGTCCATCGACTGCCCGACCAACAGACAAAGAATAGCGCGGAACCCTCGAGGCGGCTGCGCTACTGGCCCCCAGGCTCGGCCGATGGCCTGTCAGTAGCCACGCAGCTAGCGCACACCGCTCCTAAGCGAAGCTGACCTCTTCGTGGCCGGGAGGGTCTGCCCGCCTTGACGGAACACCATGCTGGTCACCAGGCCTGCGGCGTCGCGCACGAAGGAGATCGAGATACCAAAAGCCTTGGCCTCGACCTTGTCGCCATCGCTTGGGGTCAGCTCGAATGCACCCTGGCCCGTGGCCTGCCCCATGAGCC
>JBEAWD010000252.1:0-2928 GCA_041160585.1 Pseudomonadota bacterium
TGTGGGAACTGCGCTTTGGCACCGAGATCCTCTACACCGACGACAAGGGCGACTTCCTGATTTCCGGCCCGGTGATCGAAACCCGCAGCCGCAAGGACCTCACGGCCGAGCGCATCGACAAACTCACGGCCATCCAGTTCGCTGCGCTGCCGTTCAAGGACGCCATCGTCATCAAGCAAGGCAGCGGCGCGCGCAAGTTGGTGGTTTTTTCCGACCCCAACTGCGGCTTTTGCAAGCGCTACGAACGTGACCTGATGTCGCTCAAGGACGTCACGCTCTACACCTTCCTCTACCCCATCCTGGGCAAGGATTCGCAAGACAAGTCGCGCAACATCTGGTGCGCGGCCGATCCGGCCAAGGCCTGGCGCGACTGGATGGTCGAGGGCCGCATGCCGCCTGTGGCCATGGGCAAGTGCGATGCGTCTGCCCTGGAACGCAACACCGCCCTGGGCCAGAAGCACCGCGTGGAAAGCACCCCCACCAGCGTGCTCGAGGACGGCACCCGCCGCAGCGGCGCCTTCCCCCCGGCTGAAGTCGAACGCATGCTCTCTGCCAGCAAGAACCCGAAGTCATGAACACCGCCACCTTGTCGCCTGTCCTGGAACCCCTGGAACCCTCGCCCATGGCCTGGCGCCTGGGTTATGCGGGGCTGATTCCCTTCGTCTTCGGCGCCCTGCTGGTGTGGTTGGTCACGGGTGAGGCCCATCCCTATGTGGCCGCCGCGCTGTCCGCCTATGGGGCGGTCATCGTGTCATTCCTGGGGGGCATCCACTGGGGCCATGTGATGCGCCAGTGGCCGCAGGCTGAAGCCGGCCCGGCATGGGCCGACGCCACCCTGGTGTGGGGCGTGATGCCCTCGCTGGTGGCCTGGCTGGGCGTGCTGATGCCGCCGTACGCGGGGCTGTTCGTGCTGGGCCTGGCCATCATCGGCTGCTACCTGGTGGACCGCCGCCGCTACGCGGCGCTGGGCCTTCAGGCTTGGATGACCCTGCGCTTTCGGCTCACCGCCGTGGCCAGCCTGTGCTGCTTCCTGGGGGCCGCAGGATCATGAAGACCCCCGCACCGCTGCAGTACCAAGTTGACGCGTCAGGCACCCACGACCACACCTACCGCGTCACGCTCACGATAGCCCAGCCCGATGCGGCTCAGGTGGTGAGCCTGCCGGTGTGGATTGCCGGCAGCTACATGGTGCGCGAATTTGGGCGCCACCTCAGCGGCCTGCAGGCGCGCCAAGGGCGCGCGGCGCGCGCCGTGCAACAGGTGGACAAGACGACGTGGCAAATCGACTGCCGTGGTGCATCGGCCCTGGTCCTGCAGTACGAGGTCTACGCCTTCGACACCTCGGTGCGCACGGCCTTCCTTTCTACTTCGCGGGGTTTCTTCAACAACACCAGCCTGTGCCTGCGCGTGCACGGGCGTGAAGACCAGGCCCATCACCTCAGCCTGGTCGGCGTGCCGCGTGGATGGGACGTGGCCACCGCCATGACACCCCTCAAGGGCGCGCGGGCGGGGCACCATTTCAAGGCCGATGACTACGACGAACTCGTGGACCATCCCTTCGAGATCGGGCCCTTCTGGCGGGGCCGCTTCAAGGCGCAGGGCATCCAGCACGAGTTCGTGGTGGCCGGTGCCTGGCCGGGCTTCGACGGCGAACGCCTGCTGCGCGATTCGCAGCGCATCTGCGAGGAACACATCCGCTTCTGGCACGGTGCGCGCGGCAAGGCTCCGTTCCGCAAGTACGTGTTCATGCTCAACACGGTGGAAGACGGCTACGGGGGGCTGGAACACCGCGCCAGCACCGCCCTGATCGCCGCGCGCAAGGATTTGCCGCGTGTGGGCGACGCCGCCACGGGCGATGGTTATCTCACCTTGCTGGGTCTCATCAGCCACGAGTATTTCCACACCTGGAATGTGAAGCGCCTGAAGCCGGTCGAGCTGTGCCGCATCGACCACACGAAAGAGAACTACACCGAGCTGCTGTGGTTCTTCGAGGGCTTCACCTCCTATTTCGACGACCTGGCCCTGGTGCGCTGCGGCCTGATCGACGGCCCCCGTTATGCCAAGCTGCTGGCCAAGACGGCCACGGCCGTGCGCAGCATGCCCGGGCGCCGCGTGCAAAGCGTGGCACGGGCCAGCTTCGACGCCTGGAACAAGTACTACCGCCAGGACGAGAACACGCCCAACTCCACCATCAGCTACTACACCAAGGGCGCGCAGGTGGCCCTGTGCCTGGACCTGACGCTGCGCCGCGAAGGCCATGGCAGCCTGGACGCGGTGATGCGGCGGCTGTGGGCTTTGGGTGCTAACAACCCCGACTGCATCGGCATCACCGAAGCTGACATCGCGCGGGCCCTGCACGAAGTGGGCGGGCGCTCCTTCGAGCCCGAACTGCGCGCCTGGGTGCATGGCAAGGGCGAATTGCCCGTGGAAGCGTTGCTTCCCACGATGGGCATGGTGCAGATGCAGGAGTCCGAACGCCTGTCGGCCGCCTGGGGCCTTCGGCTCAATGAAGGGCCGGTGACCGGCTGCGTGGTGCGGCAGGTGCTGCGCGGCAGCGCAGCCGAGGCGGCCGGCCTGTGTGCCGGGGATGAACTTCTGGCCGTTCAAGGTTGGCGCGTGCGGCGCCTGGACGACGCGGTGCAGTGGCTGGCGCAGGCCGCGCCGGTGGAACTGCTCGTCAACCGCGATCAGCGAATCCTGCAGCTCAGGCTGCAGCCCGATGCCAGCACCACCCGCTTGCCCACGCTGCAGTGGGCTCTTGACGAGGCGCGCGCCAAGGCCGACCCCGCCTGCGCATTGCGCCGCCAGCAGTGGTGGAGCGCCAGCACCTGACCGTCGGGGCGGCGCCGGCATCCGTGGCCGCCAACGGCGACCGGGTGTGCCCTGATCGCCGCCCGCGCCAGCGCTGGCGCCGGCGTTGGTGGGCGG
>JBEAWD010000274.1:0-4636 GCA_041160585.1 Pseudomonadota bacterium
GCAGGGCAGCGCGGGCCGGACGCAGCCGCCAGCCCTGACGCAGGCGCCACGGGCGCTGCCGGCAGCACACGGAAGGGCCGGCGGGCCGCCCGCCCTGCCTCAGACAGCGCGGCCTGCGCCAGGAATATGGCGGATCGGGGCTCCACCGAACGCCGAACCGCGCATGCAGCTGTCTGGAAAGGCGACTGAGACGGCCGCCGCCGCGCAGGTGGTTCCCATCACGATCATGCGCGGCAAAGATGGCTCCATCAGCGTAAAGATGAGCCGGCAGGCACTGGCGGCCTGCAACGACGTGGCGGTGGACCTTCCCGCCGGACAGCTGGCGGCCATGGCCGGCACCGAAGAAGGCAAGGTGCTGCGGGCCTTGCTGTTGCAAGAACTGCACGACAGCCAGGCCGCAGCAGGGGCCAACTGGGTGAAAACGCCGGAGCAGAAAGCCCGCATCACGAAGCTTCGGTGGGCGATGGACAAGTTGTCCCGCAAGGCCAGCGACATCGAGCGGACGAGGGCCGGCAAAGCACAGCAAGGCGTGCTTCACTTGCCCAAGGGTGGTCGGCCTGCTGAGCCCTTGATTCAGGTTCCGACCTCGGCCCAGCACATCATTCAACTTCCCACCGATAGCGCCGCCGGCTTGATCCGCCTGGGCGGCGGCCATGCTCGGGGCCCCGGCCTGTTGTTGCTGCCCAAGCGAACGCCGTTCTGGGAGCCCAACGGCTTGAGCACCTACAAGCCGGGCGACAAGGTCTTGTGGACGGTACAAGGTGCGCCCGACACGGTTGCCCTGTTCGTGCCCGACATCCACGGCCACCGTCACTTGCTCGACAACTTCTTGAACACGGGCCTGGCGGAACTGGAACGCCGCCCCGAGCGCCACAAGCTGATCGTGTTCGGCGGCGACTACATCAACAAGGGTCCGGAGTCCTACGGTGTCGTGGAGCGGGTGCGCACCCTGTCGCAGGAGTTGGGCATTCCGGTGGTAGCCCTGCGGGGAAACCATGAAGGCAGCTACACCCAGCCCCTCTTTGCCAGCCAAAGCCAACAGCCGGTGGACGACGGCTACATGACCCTGGCGCAAGACATGCTCGGCACCAGGGGCTTCGACTTGACGGTGCATTCCTACCAGCGCCGTCGACCCGACGTGCCGGTGCCGGCCCTTATCCAACCCATCAACCAGCCGCCGGATGTCAAGGCCATCATGAAGGCCCATCCGAACAACTACCGAAACACGCAGCAGTTCGCGCAAGCCAGACAGTGGTACGAAGCCTTCCAGACCTACTGGCTAAGCATCGTTCCGCCTGAGCACAGCCGGTTCTTCGATCAACTGCAGCTCTATCACCAGCAACCCGGTTCGGACTACGCCTTCTTCCACTCCAGCGGCAACCCCCGCCCTGGTGGCCAGATCCAGACGCCCAACCCCTTTGGCCAGAGCGACCAGAACTTCATGTGGGAGCGGCCACAGGACTTCCAGGCGGCCGACTTCGCAACCGGCCCACTGGGCGGCGTCTACAACCTCGGGGGTCACACCATGGAGCACCACCTGCGCCTGTCGCCCTATGGCTTCGGCAACTTCGATCTGGGAACCTTCCCTACCGGGCGCATGGCCGGCGCACTGATCACGCCCGACATGCTGTACGTCATTCAAACTCCGCACGGCGAGCCTGCCACCGTGATGTCGGCCGTTGAAGCCATCGAGACAGGCCGCGTGGATACGGGCTTGAGTGGAGACAACGTCATTCCCAACATCAGGCGGGCCAAGTGAGTTTGGCTTCGTGGCGCATACCCTGCCTGAGCCGCCCGTTCAACCGGTCGACGAAGCTGTTGCCGCGGCAGATGCTCGACACGGGCAAGCCAGCGACGCGCGAGCGGGTTCGGAGCGCGGTGGAGAGCATGGGGCTGAGGGCCATTGACTGACCGATCTGTCCGTCGGTGCAGAGAGCCGGCACCGAACTGAAGACTGCAGCAACTTGACATTCACAAGCTGAGTAGTCCCCCTTTCCGTTCCAGCGGTCCCGGGCGTCGACCATCCGGCCCCGCACGGACTGTGCGCCTCTAGCGCTGCGCTGGCGCCCGCAAGCCCGGGCCCGGCGGTGTCAGGGCCATGGACAGCAACGGCATCGGGTGAACAGCTGGCGATGGTCAGGCTCATCGTGAAGGGCCTGCAGGGGGCGATCCGGAACCCGCGCGTGATGCGTGGGCTCATCAACTGGATCGAGAAGCGGGCAGCGACGCAGGCCACGAAGTACCTCGGCGGCGGAGCCGACCGGGTTTGCCTGAAGGCCTGCGGCGAGGCCGCCAAGAACGCACTGAGCAAGGCTGCGACGCCTGGAGTGCTGGCCAGCGCGCGAACGCCGCAGGAACTCGCGTCCCAGCTGAACCGCCTGTTCCGAGACGAGTTCGCGAGGGTGTCGCAACAGGTCCCGGAGGCCTTGCGCTCGACTTACCAGGCCGCGTTCAACGACACCATCGAAGGCGGCGTCAAGGCCCTGACGCACACGATGCGCACGGCGCTGGTGTCGGGCGCGGCCGGTGTGCTCGGAAAGATTGGCTGGGATGAGGGCTCCAAGCTCCTGCGCGACGCGAACCGCCCGGAAACGCCCGAGGACATTCGCCTGCTGCTGGAGATTCAGCGCGAGCTTCGCGACCTTCGGCAGGACATTCCCCGTTCCCCGGCGCGATGACGCCGCGCCCCAGCACGCCAGCGACCCCGCGATCCCGGCTACCCTTTGCGTTCCGGAACACGAACGCCGCGTCGCATGCAAGAGCCCGCCAAGCCGCTGCTGCAGCTGCAGCAGGCCCGCAAGACCTACGTCCGTGCGGGTACCCCCATCGCAGCCCTGCAGGGTTTCAGCCTGCACCTCGTGCCGGGCGAAGTCGTCGGGCTGCTGGGCCCCAACGGCTCGGGCAAGACCACCCTGGTGAAGGTCATCACGGGCTTGTGCGACGCCGACGGTGGCGAGTTGCGCTGGCGCGACCAGCCGGCCCAAGCCGCCGGCAGGCCCGGGCCGCACCTGGCCGACCTGGGCGTGCTGATCGAGGGACGGGGCGCTGCCTACGAACGGCTGACGACGCTGGAGAACGCCCGCTACTTCTGCGGCCTGCGGGAGCGGCCCTTCGATCGCAGCCACTTCGACGCCCTGGCCCTGCTGCTGAACCTGCCCGACGTGCACGCGCCGGTGCGCCAGCTGTCCACCGGCAACAAGCTGCGCGCCGGCCTGCTGTGCACCCTCATCCACCGCCCCGCCCTGGTGCTGCTGGACGAGCCCACGCTGGGGCTGGACCTGCAAGGCGTGGAACGGCTGCAGTCCCTGGTGCAGCACGCGGCGGGCCAGGGCACCAGCTTCCTGATCGGCTCGCACGACCTGCACTTCGTCGAGCGCCTGTGCGGCCGCATCGTCTGCATCCACCAGGGGCACAAGCGGTTCGACGGCAGCCGGCAGGCCTTCATCCACCAGAGCCACCCCTACCAGCTGCGGCTGCAACTGGGGCCGCATGCGCCACCATTGCTGGACCGCTGCATCGCCGATGAACCCTGGCAGCAGCACGACGGCGTGGCCCTGCTGCCGCTGCGCGACCACGCCCAGGCCTGTGCGGTGCTGCAGGCGCTGCAGGCGGATCTGCCGCGCTATGCCGGCATGGAGCTGCGGCGCATCGATCTGCGCGAGCACTACCTTCGGATCCTGCAGGCGCAGTCGCCCGATGCCGAGGGAGACGCTGCATGAACGGACGCCTGCGGCACCACCTGGCCAACGAGCTGCGACGCAGCCTCTACCTGGCCCGCCGCTACTGGGTGGAATCGCTGCTGGGCGCGGGCTTCGTGCTCAGCCTGTTCGGCGGGCTGCTCGTGGCGGTGGTGCAGGTCAGCGGCAAGGGCCTGGACTCGGGCGAGGTGGATGGCCTCATCGTCGGGTTTGCCGTGTGGCTGTTTGCGCAGAGCGCCTTCGGCAGCATCAGCGGCGAGATCACCTCGGAAACCGAGCAGCGCACGCTGGAGCAGATCAGCCTGGCGCCGCGCAGCCTGGGCGGGCTGCTGTCCGTGCGCGCCCTGCTGGGGCTTTCAGGCAGCCTGTTGATGCTGCTGCTGACCCTGGGCCTGGCCCACGCGCTGACGGACGGGCGCGTGCAGGTCAACGCCGCGGTGCTGGCGGTGACGCTGCTGGGCGCGCCCTCGCTGCTGGGGGTGAGCTATGCCATGGCCGGGCTGATGCTGCTCGTCAAACGCGGCGAACTCCTGCTCGTGGCCGCCTTCCCCGTCCTGATCGGCCTGGTGGCCCTTCCCGCCTATCCGCCCGATGCCTTGAGCCTGCTGCCCTACGCGCTGAGCGCGGCGGCCGCGCGCGCTGCCGCCGCGGGCGAGCTGCTGGCCTGGAGCACCTGGGGGGCGGTGGCGCTGAACGCAGGGCTGTACCTGCTGGCCGGCCGTCTGGTGTTCCAGGCGCTGCTGCGCCGGGCGCGCCGCCTGGGCGTGCTGGGTCATTTCTGAGCGAGCCCGGCGCCGCAGGCGCCAGGCCGCCGGCGCTCAGCCCACCACCACCTCCAGCTGCCGGAAGCCCACCCGGCAGCTGCCCACCTCCACGCGCAGCGTGCCCTGGCCCGCCACCAGCAGCGTCAGGAAGCGCTCGTGGCCGTTGCCGCGCGA
>JBEAWD010000279.1:0-5146 GCA_041160585.1 Pseudomonadota bacterium
GTGCCATCGCCAGGGCCAGGGCACCCGCCAGGATCACACCGACCGCCATGCGCACCGGCGGACTGGTGGTCAACCCCCGCCAAGTCCGTGGCGGTCGTGTCGGATCCGCCGGTGGCACCGCCGGTGGCCGCAGAGCCGGCTCCTGTCCCATCCGATGCGCCGTCTGCCCCGCCGGGTGCACCTGCAAGCGAACCGTCATCTCCAGCCCTCGCGGCGGCGGCCTCGCCGGCCCCGCCTGCGGTGGTGGCCGACACCACCTCGTTGCCGCTGCAACTCAAGGCCACGCAAGACACCTGGGTGCAGGTCACGGACGCCAAGGGCGGAGCATTGCTGTCGCGCTTGTTGCGCGCGGGCGAGACCGTCGGACTCGAAGGGGCACGCCCGCTGCGCCTGCGCGTGGGCAATGCGGCCGGCACCGAGGCCACTTGGCAGGGCCGGCGCATCGCGCTCGATGAAATCCAAAGAAACAATGTGGCCGATGTTGAACTGCCCTAGTCGCCTGGCAGTCACTGTGCCCATCTTGCGGGAGACCCAGACATGACCACCCGTTCTCAGGAGCCGACCGCTGGTCGGCCAGCCATGGCCCCGGACGAATCGATTCCGATGGCCGGCTCACACCGTCGAATCCGGCGTCAGGCCCAAGTGCGCACCGGTGATCAGGTGCTGACCATTGGCGCAGACGCACCGGTGCGCGTGCAGTCCATGACCAACACGGACACGGTGGACGTCATCGAAACCGCGATCCAGGTCAAGGAGTTGGCGCAGGCCGGGTCTGAGCTCGTGCGCATCACGGTGAATACGCCAGAGGCCGCCGCCGCCGTTCCGGCCATTCGGGAACAACTCGACAAGATGGGCATCATGGTCCCGCTGGTGGGTGACTTTCACTACAACGGCCACCGCCTGCTCACCGACTTTCCCGAGTGCGCCCAGGCCCTGAGCAAGTACCGCATCAACCCGGGCAATGTCGGCAAGGGCGACAAGAAGGACAAGCAGTTCGCGATGATGGTCGAAGCCGCCATCCGCCACGGGCACAAGCCGATTCGCATCGGGGTGAACTGGGGCAGCCTGGACCAGGAACTGCTTGCGGAATTGATGGACGACAACGGGCTCCGCGCGCAACCCTGGGATGCGCGACAAGTGATGTACGACGCCCTGGTGCGGTCGGCCTTGCAGTCGGCGCAACTGGCCAAGGACATCGGCCTGGACCCCAATCAGATCATCATCAGCTGCAAGGTCAGCGGCGTGCAGGACCTCATCAGCGTCTACCGCGCCCTGGCCGACCGCTGTGACTACGCGCTGCACCTGGGCCTGACCGAGGCCGGCATGGGCACGCGCGGTACGGTCGCCTCGGCCGCCGCCTTGAGCGTGCTGCTGCAGGAGGGCATCGGCGACACCATCCGCGTGAGTCTCACGCCGCAGCCGGGTGAGTCCCGCACCCAGGAAGTGGTGGTGGCCTTGGAGATCCTGCAGGCCCTGGGCCTGCGCCAATTCAACCCCAGCGTCACCGCCTGCCCCGGTTGCGGCCGCACCACCAGCACCACGTTCCAGGAATTGGCCAAGCAGATCGACGACTACCTGCGTGCGCAGATGCCGGTGTGGCGCGAGCGCTTCCCCGGCGTGGAGGGCATGAAGGTGGCGGTGATGGGCTGCATCGTCAACGGCCCGGGCGAGAGCAAGCACGCTGACATCGGCATCAGCTTGCCTGGCACCGGCGAGGCACCGGCCGCGCCGGTCTTCATCGACGGCCAAAAGGCCATGACCTTGCGCGGCGAGGGCATCGTGCAGGAGTTCCAGAATATCGTCGAGAGTTACATCGAGCGCCGATATGGTTGACCGAATTGCCGGCGTCAAGGGGATGAACGATCTCCTGCCGCCCGACAGTGCCAAGTGGGAATGGTTGGACGAGCGGGTTCGCTCGGTGATGCAGCGCTGGGGCTACCAAGGCGTGCGCACGCCCATCGTCGAGCCCACGGCCCTGTTCGTGCGTGGCCTGGGCGAGGTAACCGACATCGTCGAGAAGGAGATGTACTCCTTTGCCGATCGACTCAATGGCGACCAGCTGACGCTGCGACCCGAGGGCACCGCCGGCGTGGTGCGCGCCACCATCGAGCACAACCTCCTCTACGAAGGCGGCAAGCGCCTGTACTACGTGGGCCCGATGTTCCGCCACGAGCGGCCGCAGAAAGGCCGCTACCGGCAGTTCCACCAGGTGGGCGTGGAGGTGCTGGGGTGGCCTGGGCCTGATGTGGATGCCGAGGTCATCCTGCTGGTGCGCGCCCTTTGGCGCGAGCTGGGCTTGGTGGAAGGGCAGGATGTGCACCTTGAGATCAACAGTCTCGGGCAGAGTGCCGAGCGGGCGGCACATCGCCAGGCGCTGATCGCCCACTTCGAGGCGCACGCCTCTGTGCTTGACGAGGAAGCCCTCAAGCGCTTGCACACCAACCCCCTGCGGGTGTTGGACAGCAAACATCCGGCGGTGCAGTCCGTGGCCGAAACTGCGCCGCGCCTACTCGACTTTCTCGGTGCCGACTCGCGGGCGCACTTTGATGGGGTGCGGGCGGTGCTGGAAGCCTGTGGGGTGCCCTACCGAATCAATCCGCGCCTGGTACGCGGCATGGATTACTACAACCTCACCGTCTTCGAATGGGTGACCGACAAGCTCGGGGCCCAGGGCACGGTCTGCGGCGGCGGGCGATACGACGGCCTGATCGAGCAACTCGGCGGCAAACCCGCGCCGGCCGTGGGCTGGGGCCTGGGCATCGAGCGCCTGTTGCTGCTGTTGGAAGCGCTGGAGCGCATCCCGGCGGCCTCGGTGCCCGACGCCTATGCGATCGTGCCCGATGCGGCGGCGGTGGCGCCGGCCATGGTGGCCTTGGAGGCGCTGCGCCAAGCCGGGGTGCGCGCCGTCATGCATGCAGCCACCGACCAAGGACCCGGCAGCATGAAGTCGCAGTTCCGCAAGGCAGATGCCAGCGGGGCACGCTACGCGCTCATCTTCGGCGCCGAAGAACTCGCCGCCGGTGAGGTGACGGTGAAGTCCCTGCGTTCGCCGTCAGCACCTCAGGAACGCCGTGCCTTGGCCCAGGTGGCCCTGTGGGCGGGCACCTTGCTGGCCGGCAGCGATAATCAAGGGTTGGCTTGATCCGGAGCCCGGCCATCGCCGGGAAGTGAGTCAGGCCCATTCGATCCACCACAAAGCACCCATGGCCTCATCTCTCGACCTGCAAGAGCAGGAGCAACTGGACCAACTCAAGGCGTTCTGGAACCGTTGGGGCAACCTGCTCACCTGGGGCCTGACCTTGGTTTTGCTGGCCTTCGCCGCCTACAACGGCTGGAACTGGTGGCAGCGCGACCAGGGCCAAAAGGCCAGCGCCTTGCACGCCGAGCTCGAGCGGGCTGCGCAAGCCGGTGAGACCGACCGTGTCAAGGCTGCCTGGGGCGACCTGAAGGCCCGTTACGCGGGGACCGCCTACGCCGCCCAGGGCGCACTGATGGCCGCCAAGGCCTTCGTGGACAAGGGGGCCGCCGCGGATGCGGTCGAGCCGCTGCAATGGGTGGCCGAATCGGCATCCGACAACAGCCTCAAGGCGCTGGCCCGCCTGCGTTGGGGCGGCGTGCTGCTGGACCTGGGTAAGGCGCAAGAGGCCTTGGCCGTACTCGACAAGGCCCGCGGCGCCGGTTTCGATGGCCTGGTCGAAGACCGCCGGGCCGATGCGCTCCTGGCGCTGAACAGGCAAGACGAGGCGCGTGACGCCCTGAAGGCAGCCTACAAGGCCTTGCCCCTGGAACTCGATTACCGACGACTGGTGGAGGCCAAGCTGATGGCCCTGGGCGTCGACCCGGCCAGCGTGGTGCCGCCGCCCGCATCGGGCAAGGAACCTGGCAAGACCGCCGGTGACAAGGCCGCTGCGGCCTGGATTCTGAACCGGGAGTTCGCATGACCCAGACGCCCCAACGCCCGCGGACCACTGGCCAAGTTCTGCTCGGTGACTCCCTGGTGGCCAGGCCTCGTCCCTTGGGCGCACGCGCTTGGTTGGCCACGTCGGCGCTGGTGTGCCTGGCTGCGATTTCCGGCTGCTCGCTGTGGTCCGACAAGCCCAAGCCGACCGCCCTTGAAGCCTTCACGCCCTCGGCCTCGGCATCGGTGCTGTGGTCGGCCTCCGATGGTCGAGTCGACTTTCCGATGCAGCCCGGGCTGGCGGCCGGCCGGGTGGCCACGGCCGCCTCGGATGGAACTGTGACGGTGCGCGCTTTGGAGCGCGCCGCGCCGCTGTGGACCGCCAAGGCCGGAACGAAGCTGGGTGCCGGTGTGGGCTTCGACGGTGAACGCGCCGCGGTGGTCACGGCCGACAACGAACTCGTGGTCATGGCCAGGGGTCAGGTGGCGTGGCGCAAGCGGCTGGCCTCGCGCGTGAGCACCGCGCCGCTGGTGGCCGGCGAGCGGGTCTTCGTGCTGGGCCTGGACCGTGCCGTCGAGGCCTATGACGCGTTGGATGGCCGCTATCTGTGGCGCCTGCAGCGCAGCAGTGATCCGCTGTCCGTCAACCTGCACGGCGTGCTGATGCCCATGGGTGACTCCTTGGTCGTGGGTCAGGGGGCGCGGCTCGTAGGCGTTGACCCCACCCGCGGCTCGGTGCGTTGGGACCTGCCCCTGGCTACCCCGCGTGGCTCGAACGAAGTGGAGCGTCTGGCGGACCTGGTGGGACCAGCCTTGCGTCTGGGCGACACGGTCTGTGCGCGCGCCTTCCAATCGGCCGTGGCTTGCATCGACGTCACGCGAGGCGCCTTGCGCTGGACCCGCAACGCCGGCGGCACACACGCCGTGGGCGGCACGTCGCTTGCCATCGTGGGGGCTGACGGCAGCGACCGCATGAGCGGCTGGCGCACCGAATCCGGTGAATTGCTGTGGAGCCACGAGCGCTTCCTCAATCGTGGATTGGGCGGGGTGGCAACCTGGGGCAACTGGGTGGCTGTGGGTGATGCGCAGGGTCAACTGCATGTGCTGGAGCCCGCCACCGGCAAGACCGTGATGAGATTGGCCACGGACGGCAGCGCCATTTCCGCGGCACCGCGCACGGCTGGCAAGGTGATCGTGGCGGTCACGCGCAAGGGCGGTGTTTACGCCTGGCAGGCTCCGTGAAACCGG
>JBEAWD010000312.1:0-2939 GCA_041160585.1 Pseudomonadota bacterium
CGGGGCCGGGCTGGAGCCCGACCTCGCCGTGGGCCAGGTCCAGGGCCACGACGCCAGCGGGCGCCCCACATCCGCCTGGAACATGGGCGCCTTTGCCGGGGCTGGCGCGCTGCGTGCCAACGCGCCGCAGATGCTCGCGCTGCTGGAGGCCGCGCGGCTCGGACGTGCGCCCTTTGACGTCGGGGCGCATCGCGAGCAGGCCTGGCGGGATGCCGCGGGTCTGGTGGGCTTGGGATGGATGCGTACCGAGACGCCCGGCGAGCGCGTCGTCTGGCACAACGGCCGGACGTTCGGGTTCAGCAGTTTCTTCGGCTACAGCGAGGTCAGCGGGCGCGCCGTGGTGCTGATGGCCAATGGCGTACTCGATCTCGATGCCCTCGGCATGCACCTCATCAACCCTGCGTTCCGGCTCCGGCCGCCCGCCGCGCCGCCAGTCTTTACTCGAACTGGCACGCCTTGCGGCGGCGGATTGTGAATCCGCTACGTCTACCGATTTCGTCACGCGGGCGTTCGGGGTGAGTGGACCCCTCGGCCGGATGTATCGCATCGCCGGCGGGGCCTGGCCGCCGGGAATGCCCATCAGGGGCTTCGGGCAGGGAAGTGGCGGCATGCGGTTCTCTCGGGATTGATCTTTACAGTGCTTACATCAGGGTGTACAGTGCGATATCTGAGCATTACTCAGATGTTGGGTCGACAGTTCGATCCTGTTCCACACCGCCACGAAGGAGCCCACGATGAGACTTGACCCCAACCCCTGTCTGCGCCACGCGCTGACCTCTTTCCCGTCCACGCTTGCCCAAGGAACAGGCCAATGAACGAGACCCTCGACCTGGCCCTCACCGGTCTGCATCACGTGGGCATCCTGGTCCTGTTCGGTGTCTTGATGGCCGAATGGGTGCTGCTTCGGCTGCCGCCTTCCCTGCGCGGCATCGAACTGATCGCCAAGGTGGATCTCGCCTACGGCGTCTTCGCAGGTCTGGTGCTGGCCGCCGGGTGCGCCCGCGTAGCCTGGGGTGCCAAGTCGGCGAGCTTCTACCTCGGCTACACGGTGTTCTGGATGAAGCTCGCCCTGTTCGTGGCGATCGCCCTGATCTCGGTGCTGCCCACGCTGACCTACCTGCGCTGGCGGCGGACGGCCCGTGAGGGAGGCGCCTTGCCCAGCCCACGGCAGGTCGCCCGCACGCGAGGCTGGGTGCTGCTGCAGGTTGGGCTGTTCGCGGCGCTGCCCGTCCTGGCGGCGATGATGGCGCGCGGGTTCGGCTACTGAACCCGGGCAACCCGGGCGACCCATGGCGCCCACGCGATCAGGCCGTAGAGCAGGTCAGGCTATCTCGTCGCTAGGCTCATCGGCCAGTTGCCAGCCCAGGATGTGATCCGCCACTGTGTGGGCGGAATTGCGCAGGGCGATCTGCCGCTCGTCCAGTAGGTCATCGGGCGCGTCGGCGACCAGCCTGACTGACTTGCGCAGCGTCCACCACAGCACCACGTCCAGCCCCACCAGGAGGGCGAGTGACCACCACCTGACGTCGTCGTGGGTGATGAAGCCCGAGAGGGCCAGCGCGACCGCCACCAGCGGCATGGTCAGAACCAGCAGGCGCCTGGGGCGCTGTTCTCGAAGGCGGCGAGGGCCGTCCGCCGCGCCGCCGGTCCTTTCAAGCTGCCACGGGTGGTTTCACGATCCTCAGCCACACCGCCAGGGCGCTGCCAACCAGGATCAGCAGTGCGCACATGTAGGCAAAGACGATGACGGCACCCATGAGGAGTATCGCCAGCAGCAAGCTCGTGGAAATCTCGCTGCACAGGGCCATCCCCTGGCCCCAGACTCCAAACCCGCATCCCACCGCAAAGAGCAGGCCGCCCCCGGCCATCCAGAGCGCGCCACACAGGACAGGCGCAAGAAGCACCACCCGCCTGAATTCACGCATGTGGTGGCACCTGCCCAGGAGCCACCACAGCAGCGGTATCGTGAGCGCGTAGGCAACTCCGCTGTACTTGATCGCCAGAATGATCATGGCTCCGAAGATCGTGGGCGGGAGGTTCCCCAAGGGGATCACGAAGGGAAGGATCAGCGACAGCCGGAAGAAGGTAAGCGGGGTCATCGGGCCTCTTGATAGCGTTGAGGTGTGCCAGCCCGACGCGGCCGATGCCCTTGCGCCGCGCGGCAAGCCCGCCAGCTTCGGGCGACCTCCTGGGTGCCAGCGCCTGCAGTCTGCTCAGTCAGAAGCGGTTGGTCTTCCAGTCTGAGGAATGAGAAGCCCTCGGATGGACCGGAAAGATCATTTCGGAACAGAAGCCGTGGCATCTGACGGCCCTTGCGGCTTGTGGAGTTCCCTGGGCGTGCAGCCCAGGATCTGCCAGAAGGTGTCTTGGAAGATGGAGGTCGATGTGGGGCCGACGCCCGCGCTCCATCCTTCATCGAAAATCCGGCTGACGAGCAGGGCTCGACCTTTGGGCGTCAATCTCGCAAGCGAGCTGCCACACCGAGTAGCTGACCCCCAAGATGGGGCCGGCACGGCGCACGACGTCTGCTGCGACAATCCCTGCGCAGGACGGAACCAACATGCCCGCCTACAAGACCCTCGAAGACGTGATCGGATCCACCCCACTCGTGCGCCTGCAGCGCCTGGGGGCCGAGGTGTGTCGCGCGCGCGGCAACGTGATCCTGGGCAAGCTCGAGGGCAACAACCCGGCCGGCTCGGTGAAGGACCGCCCCGCGATGAGCATGATCCGGCGCGCCGAGGAGCGCGGCCAGATCCGCCCGGGCGACACGCTGATCGAGGCCACCTCGGGCAACACCGGCATCGCGCTGGCGATGGCCGCGGCGATTCGCGGCTACCGCATGGTGCTGATCATGCCGGAGGACCTCTCCATCGAGCGCGCGCAGACGATGCGCGCCTTCGGGGCCGAACTCATCCTCACGCCCAAGGCGGTGGGGATGG
>JBEAWD010000001.1:0-10976 GCA_041160585.1 Pseudomonadota bacterium
TGGTGCCACAGTGGGCGCCACCCGAGGGGTTTATGCACCCTTGGTGCTGCTGGCGGGCGTCGCTGGCGGCATGCTGTGGGCCGCCATCACGGCAGCGCTGAAGGACCGCTTCAACGCCAACGAAATCCTGGTGAGCCTGATGCTGGTCTATGTGGCCCAGCAGTTGCTGAACTATCTGGTGTTCGGCCCTTGGAAAGACCCGCAGGGCTTCAATTTCCCACAAACGCCCAGCTTTGACCCGTCGATGCTGTTGCCGGCGCTGGGTTCAGGTACGCGCTTGCACTGGGGTGCGGTGGTGGCTCTCGTGGCGGTGGCGGGCTTTTGGGTCTTCATGTTTCGCGCCTGGACAGGGTATCAACTCCAGGTCGGTGGCCTGGCGCCGGCGGCTGCGCGCTATGCCGGATTTTCCGAGCGCCGTGCCTTGTGGGCGTCGCTCCTCCTGGCGGGCGCCATGGCGGGCCTGGCCGGTGCGATGGAGGCTGCCGGTCCGCTGCAGCGCCTCACACCGCATGTGTCCACGGGCTATGGCTTTACGGCGATCATCGTGGCCTTCATCGGTCGACTGCATCCGGTGGGTATCCTGGTGGGGGGCGTCTTGTTGTCGATGGTGCTGATCGGCGGCGAGTTGGCGCAGTCCCGCATGGGACTGCCCAATGCGCTCACCGGTGTCTTCCAGGGCCTGCTGCTGTTCCTGCTGTTGGCCTGTGACACCCTGGTCACCCACCGGCTGCGTTGGCGTGAAGGAGCCGCACGATGAACGAATTGGCCTTGCTGCTGGCCGCGGCGATTGCCTCCGGTACGCCGCTGGCCCTGGCCGGCTTGGGCCTGCTGCTCAATGAACGCGCCGGCGTTCTCAACCTGGGTGCCGAGGGACTGATGCTGATGGCAGCAGTCACGGGCTTTGCGGTGGCCTTCAGCACGGGCAGCGACGCCCTGGCCTTCGCCGCGGGTGCGGCAGCGGGTGCAATGGCCGCCGCGGTGTTCGGCTGGCTGGTCATTTGGCTCAACACCAACCAGTACGCCACAGGCCTGGCGCTGTCGCTGTTCGGTGCGGGGTTTTCAGCTTTCGTGGGCGTGGGCCTAGTGGGCAAGAAGCTGGAGGACCGCGGACTGAGCGAAGTGCCGGGCTTGGCCGACATCCCTTTCCTCGGGCCGGTGCTGTTCCAACAGCACCCCATGGCCTACCTCGCGTTGGTGCTCGTGCTGGTGATGGTCTGGTTTCTCTATCGAACCCGCGCCGGTCTTGTGTTGCGCTCTATTGGCGAGTCTCCCGAGTCGGCCCATGCCTTGGGCTATCCGGTGCGCACCATTCGGCTCGCCGCCGTGGTGGTGGGCGGTGCCTTGTGTGGGGTGGCGGGCGCCTTCCTGTCGGTGGTGTACGCGCCCATGTGGGTCGAAGGCCTGGTCGCCGGCCGCGGCTGGATCGCCTTGGCGCTCACCACTTTTGCCACCTGGCGACCCGCGCGTGTGCTCCTGGGGGCCTACCTGTTCGGGGGCGTGACGATGCTGCAGTTCCATCTGCAAGGGCAGGGCGTGAATGTCGCCAGCCAACTGTTGGCGATGCTGCCCTATCTCAGCACCATCTTGGTGCTGGTGTTGATTTCCCGCAACGCGACCTGGCTGCGGGTCAACATGCCGGCGTCCCTGGGTCGGCCTTTCCACCCTGGTCACTGATTTCTGGTTCCATAATCCTTTGCTGTCGTTTTCCACCCCCACCTTGACTGGAGTCCACCCATGACCCTGCGTTCCAAGCGCACCCTCATTCAACTGGCGGCCCTGTCGCTGGTCACCACCACCCTGGCCCTGACCGGTTGCGGCAACAAGGAAGAAGCCAAGCCTGCGGCGGCACCGGCCGCAGCGGCCAAGCCCGAGCCCATCAAGGCCGCCTGGATCTACGTTGGCCCCGTGGGCGACGCCGGATGGTCGTTTGCGCACGACCTGGGCCGCAAGGCGGTGGAAGCCAAGTTTGGCGATGGGGTCAAGACCAGCTTTGTTGAGAAGGTGCCCGAGGGTGCTGATGCCGAGCGTGTGATCCGCGACCTGGCCCAGCAAGGCAACAAGATCATCTTCGCGACGTCCTTTGGCTACATGGATGCCATGCTGAAGGTTGCCGGTGAGTTCCCGGATGTGAAGTTCGAGCACGCCACCGGCTACAAGACTGCGCCCAACATGCGCATCTACGACGCCAGCTTCTACCAGGACACCTACATGGCCGGCGTGATCGCAGGCACCATGACCAAGTCCAACACCCTGGGCTTCGTTGGCTCCTTCCCCATTCCCGAGGTGCTGCGCAACATCAACGCTTTCACCCTGGGTGCCCAGAGCGTGAACCCCAAGATCAAGACCAAGGTCGTGTGGGTCAACACCTGGTTTGATCCCCCGAAGGAAAGCGAAGCCGCTCAGAGCCTGATCAATCAGGGCGCTGACGTGCTGCTGCAGAACACCGATTCCACGGCTGTACTGCAGACGGCCGAGAAGAACGGCAAGTACGCCTTCGGTTGGGACAGCGACATGAGCACCTTCGGCCCCAAGGCCCACCTGGGCTCGGCGATCGTGAATTGGGCGCCGTACTACATCAAGGCCATCGAGGAACTCAAGGCCGGCACCTGGAAGACCGAGCGCACCGTGTGGGGCGTCAAGGAAGGCCTGAACGACCTCATCAAGATCAACGACGTGGTGCCTGAGTCCGCCAAGAAGAAGGTCGACGAGATCAAGGCCGGCCTGAAGGACGGATCCTTCGAGGTGTTCACGGGTCCGATCGTCGACAACGCTGGCAAGGAGCGTCTGGCCAAAGATGCCAAGGGCGACCAGGCCTGGCGTGACAAGATCGACTTTTACGTCAAGGGCGTGGAAGGCAAGATCCCCAGCGGCAAGTAAGCCGGTGTTTCTCGTGCCACGTATCCCGGGGTTCTCTCCTGGGGTCGCGGTACGGGAGGGCCACACGCCGCCCGCCAGGCGCTCTGGTGAGGCGGCGTTTTGCTTTCGGGAGGTTGTGGCTTGATCGAGCGTCAATGGTGGTGGCCGGTGGCCACGCAAG
Source organism: Pseudomonadota bacterium (assembly GCA_041160585.1). Taxonomy (GTDB): domain Bacteria; phylum Pseudomonadota; class Gammaproteobacteria; order Burkholderiales; family Burkholderiaceae_C; genus RFTU01. The sequence continues at coordinate 3,038 of JBEAWD010000001.1, forward strand.
ATGAATTGAAGCGGTCTGGCGGCCAACCCTTGGCGCTGCGCGTTCTCGGCGAGCGACTGGTGTTGTGGCAGGGGGAGTCCGGCCAGGTGAGCCTATTGGTCGACCAGTGCCCGCACCGCGGCGCCAAGCTCTCGATGGGGCGTGTGTGTGGCGATGCGCTGCAGTGCCCGTATCACGGCTGGCGGTTCGGCGCGGGGGGGCAATGCCTGGCCATTCCTGCACAACCGGGCTTTGTGCCACCGGCGTCCAGTGCCGCGCGAAACCATGAGTTGAAGGCCGCTCACGGACTGTGGTGGGCCCGTCTGGCGCAGGGCGCTGAATTGCCCCAGGATTCTGAGCTCGGCGATGCCACGGGCCCCCGCGCAGGTGGGGAGTCGCAGCCTCGGGGCACGTCACTGGGCCCGCCGCCCTTGCCCATCCTGCCCGAGCGCCATCTCATCTATGGCCCATTCGATGTGGCCACGAGTGCGCCGCGTGCCGTGGAGAACTTCCTGGATACGGCCCACTTCGCCTATGTCCACGAGGGCTGGTTGGGCGACCAGGCCCACCCCGAGGTGCCGCCCTACGAGGTGCAGCACACACCAGACGGGCGACCCCTCATTGCGCACTACCGGGCCTGGCAACCACGCGCCTCGGCCAGTTCGCAGCTCGGCGCCTGGGTCGAGTACCGCTACGAGGTGCTCAGCCCCTATGCCGCCTTGCTGTCCAAGCAGGGACAGGGCGGCGGGGCGCAGGACAGCTATGTCATCTGGGCCTGTCCCCAGACCGAGACCTCGTGTCGCCTGTGGTTCGCGCAGTACACCACCGATGCACAGACACCCGCCGAAGAGCTTCGTGACTTTCAGCTCGCGATCTTTGCGCAGGACCAGCCCATCCTCGAATCGCAGGAACCCAAGGCGCTGCCCGTGTCGGGCGGTGAGGCCATGTCCGCGGCCGACCGGCTGAGTGCCGCCTATCGGCGCTATCTCAAGTCCTGCGGCATCGCCTATGGCGTGTGTTGACGCGACGCCTGCATCAGTTGCCCCTGGCCCGACCCTGCGACTCGCCCCACCAACTTCAGGAAGCATTCAAACGATGAGCACGCCCGCCATTGACTTCAGCCGGATTCCCGCAGACCGACTGCTGCAGGTGGTGCACACCGCACCCAAGGCCGAGCTTCACATCCACATCGAAGGATCGCTCGAGCCCGAGCTCATCTTTGAGCTGGCCGCGCGCAATGGCGTGGCACTGTCCTACCCCGATGTTGAGGCACTGCGGGCGGCCTACGCCTTCACGGACCTGCAGAGCTTTCTGGACGTGTATTACGCCGGGGCCAGCGTGCTGCTCAAGGAGCAGGACTTCCACGACATGGCCTGGGCCTATCTGCAGCGTGCAGCCCGCGATGGCGTGGTCGCCGCTGAACTTTTCTTCGACCCCCAGACCCACACCGATCGGGGCGTGCCCATGGGCGTGGTGATTCACGGCCTGAAGGGGGCCTGCGAGCGGGCGCAGCGGGAGCTTGGCCTGCGCGCTGAGCTGATTCTGTGTTTTCTGCGCCATCTCAGTGAAGAGGCGGCTATGCAGACCTTGGAGGAGGCCTTGCCCTATCGGGAGCACTTCATCGGCGTGGGGCTCGACTCCTCCGAAAGGGGCCATCCGCCCGAGAAGTTCGCCCGCGTGTTTGAGCGCGCAGGCGAACTCGGCTTGCACAGGGTGGCGCATGCTGGCGAGGAGGGTCCGCCGGCCTACATCACGGCGGCCCTGGATGTGCTCAAGGTCGAGCGCATCGACCACGGTGTCCGCTGCACCGAAGATCCCATGCTGGTTCAGCGCTTGGCCAAGGAAGCCATGCCCTTGACCGTGTGCCCGCTGTCCAACATCAAGCTGTGCGTGTTTCCGGATATGGCCGCGCACAACCTGCCCGCTTTGCTGGATGCAGGCCTGATGGTGACGGTCAACAGCGACGACCCCGCCTACTTCGGTGGCTACCTCAACGAAAACTTCAGCGCCTTGCTGCAGGCCCATCCCCAACTGCAGGCTCGGCACGCTTGGCAGCTGCTGCGCAACAGCCTTCAGGCCAGCTTTGCACCGCGGGCGCAGAAGCAGGCGTGGCTGGGGCAGCTTGACACCCACTTCGCGCAGGCGGCGGCGGGCAAGGGCTTACCCTAGGTCTTGAGTATTCGATTCTGTATACAGTTTGGCGCACACTTCCCTGGCCAAGCGTATCCATGTCTCGCGCCACCCCTGGCATCACCCAGACCACCACACAGCGCATCGTTGACTCGATCACGGCGGCCATCGTGGAGCGGCGCCTGATGCCAGGGACCAAGCTCGCCGAGCAGCGGCTGGCCGACATCTTTTCGGTGTCCAGAACGGTGGTACGCCAGGCGCTGAACCAATTGAGCCGTGATCGGCTCATCACCCTGGAACCCGCACGCGGTGCCTTCGTGGCCACCCCCAGCGTCGAGGAAGCGCACCAGGTGTTTGAGCTGAGGCAGTTGCTTGAAGGCGCCATGATGCGCTTGCTCGTGGAGCGCATCACCACGGTGCAAATTGCCGAGTTGCGTGCGCACCTGAAGGCCGAGCAGGAGGCCATTGCCTTGAACCACGTGGCCGAGCGCACGCGGCTTCTGGCCCATTTCCACAGCCTGTTGGCCCGCATGACCGGCAACCAGGTGTTGGAGGAGCTGCAGGCCGATCTGCTGTCACGCTCCAGCCTCATTTCCCTGATGTATCAGTCTTCGCAGTCGGCTGCCGAGTCATCGGCCGAGCACAAGGCCATCGTCGACGCCTTGGAGCGTCGCCAGCTGCAGGTGGCTGTGGAGCTGGCCGAGTCCCATATCGAGCAGGTCGAGCGCAACCTGAGGCTTGATCCCCGCGCCCCCGACCTCGCCGAGGCCCTCAAGGAGCACGTGTGAGTCGGCCCAAAGCACCACGTTGGGGCGGCAAGCTGCGCACATCTTTTGCTTCCACCCAGTTGTACCTTTCCATCACCCAGGAGCTCTCATGAAACTCAATCCCATCCGCCGCCGCCTGCTGGGCGCACTGACCGCTGCCGCCACGGTCGGCGCCATGGCCATCACTCCCGTGGCCGCACAGGCCCAAACACCGATCAAGTTCCAACTCGACTGGCGCTTCGAAGGTCCGGCGGCGCTGTTCCTCGGGGCCTCGGCCAAGGGCTACTACAAGGCTGCGGGCCTTGACGTGACCATCGACGCGGGCAACGGTTCGGGCGGCACGGTGCAGCGCGTGGCCTCCGGTGCCTACGACATGGGCTTTGCCGACCTGGCCGCGCTGATGGAGTTCCATGCCAACAACCCCGACGCACCGAACAAGCCGGTGGCGGTGATGATGGTCTACAACAATACCCCGGCGGCCGTGCTCACGCTGAAGAAGACCGGTATCGCCAAGCCCGTGGACCTCAACGGCAAGAAGCTGGGTGCTCCGGTGTTCGATGCTGGTCGCAAGGCCTTTCCCATCTTCACCAAGGCCAACAACCTGGGCAACGTCACCTGGGTCAGCATGGACCCGCCCCTGCGTGAAACGATGCTCGCCCGTGGCGAGGTGGACGCGATCACGGGCTTCTCCTTCACATCCTTGCTCAACCTGGAAGCGCGCGGCGTCAAGACGGCTGACATCGTCGTCATGCCCTATGCCGATTTCGGTGTGAAGCTCTACGGCAACGTGATCATCGCCAGCCCCAAGATGATCAAGGAGAACCCGGCGGCGGTGAAGGCCTTCCTCAGTGCCTTCGCCAAAGGCGCCAAGGATGTGATGGCCAATTCCGATGCGGCCATTGACTTCGTCAAGGCGCGCGACGGCATCATCAACGTCGAGCTTGAGAAGCGACGCCTGCGCATGGCCATTGACGCCGTGGTCGCCAGCCCCGACGCACGGGCCGAGGGTTTCGGACAGGTCGTGCCGGGTCGCCTGGCGCTGATGGCCTCGCAGGTGTCGGACGCTTACGCCACCAAGACCCGCATCAACCCTGACGCGGTCTGGACCGACGCCTTCCTGCCTTCCAAGGCCGAGCTCAACATCCTGCCGCCGGCCAAGAAGTGATGAGCACGACCGCCGCCCAACCCTTCGTCGACTTTCAGAACGTCTGGCTGGCCTACAACGACGAACTGCTGGCCAAGCATCAGTTCGCCGTCGAGGACATCTCCCTGCAGGTGATGCCGGGCGAGTTCATTGCCATCGTGGGTCCCTCGGGCTGCGGCAAGTCCACCTTCATGAAGCTCACCACGGGCCTGAAGATGCCCAGCCGGGGCAGCATCCGGATTGCCGGCCAGCCGGTCACGGGTCCGCTCAAAATCAGTGGCATGGCGTTTCAGGCGCCGAGCCTGCTGCCCTGGCGCACCACGCTGGACAACGTACTTCTGCCGCTGGAAATCGTCGAGCCCTACCGGTCGCAGTTCAAGGCGCGGCGCAAGGAGTTTGAGGAGAAGGCGCGAGGCCTGCTCAAGAGCGTGGGCCTGGGCGGCTACGAAGACAAGTTTCCTTGGCAGCTGTCGGGCGGCATGCAGCAGCGCGCCAGCATCTGCCGTGCCCTGGTGCATGAGCCTCAGATGCTGCTGCTTGACGAGCCCTTTGGCGCCCTTGACGCCTTTACCCGCGAAGAGCTCTGGTGCGCGCTGCGGGACCTGCACGCGGCGCAGAAGTTCAACGTCATTCTGGTCACGCACGATCTTCGCGAAAGCGTCTTCCTGGCCGATACCGTGTACGTGATGAGCCGAAGCCCGGGACGATTCGTCGTTCGCAAGGACATTGATCTGCCCCGTCCGCGTGACCTGGAAGTCACCTACACCCCTGGGTTCACCGACATCGTGCACGAGTTGCGCGGCCACATCGGCGCCATTCGGCAACCGGTGGGGCACGGCGGTGGCCTGCCGCAGTGAAATGCGATTCACGCCAACGACGCCGCCCTGATCCTGCTCGAACCCGGAGCCCCGCATGAAGATTTCAAAGACCACTGAACGCTGGTCACCGCTGATCGTGCTCGCAGGCATTCTGCTGCTGTGGCAAGCCTTCGTCAGCGCTCTGGCCATCCCCGACTACATCTTTCCGGGACCCTGGCAGATCGCGGGCGAATTCATGGAATTCAAGGGGCCCTTGCTGGAGGCTGCCTGGAAGACCTTCTGGGTCACCTTGTTGGGCTTTGGGCTGTCGATCGTGGTGGGTGTGCTTTTGGGCTTTCTGATCGGATCTTCCCGGCTGGCCTACACCGCGCTGTACCCGCTGATGGTGGCCTTCAATGCCGTGCCCAAGGCGGCCATCGTTCCTATCCTGGTCGTGTGGTTCGGTATCGGCTTGGGCCCGGGCATCCTCACAGCCTTCCTGATTTCCTTCTTTCCGATCACGGTGAACATCGCCACGGGATTGGCGACCCTTGAGCCGGAACTCGAAGACGTGCTTCGCGTGCTGGGCGCGCGCCGGTGGGATGTACTCGTCAAGGTGGGCCTGCCGCGGTCCATGCCCTATTTCTACGGCTCATTGAAGGTGGCCATCACCCTGGCCTTTGTGGGCACGGTGCTGGCCGAGATGACCGCTGGCGATTCGGGCATCGGCTACCTCATGCAAACGGCTGGATCGCAGCAGCGCTTGCCCCTGGCGTTCGCAGGTCTCGTGGTGATCGGTGCCATGGCCATGGCCATGTACGAGCTCTTTTCGTTCGTGGAGAAACGCACCACGGCCTGGGCCCATCGAGGTTCGCAGGCGGCCTGATTCGCCAGGTCGGTGCCACCGGCCCGGCGAGTAAAGATCTGTGTAGGGCCGGCTCACACGCTGGCGTGAGGGTTAGACTTTGCAGCCCCGGGCCGGGCGTGGGCGTCCCTCTGCATCTGCATCTGCGTCTGTATCTGTGTCTGCGTCTGTATCTGTGTCTGCGTCGCACGCGTTCTGCCCACCGTTGAGCCAGCGAGGATGATCTGCATGAAGAGTGCCTACACCCGTTCCCTGTATGAGCGTGTTCCAGCCGTGATGGCGCTGGCCCTGGCCGCCGGGCTCGCAGGCATGGCCCATGCACAGGTGCCTGCCGCACCGACGCCCTCCGAGGCCCCGCCTGCCGCCGTGTCCTCCCGGGCGCTGGAACCCATGGTGGGTGTGGCGCAGGCACCGGCGGTGGTACAGGCCCCGACCCTGAGCACCGCACGTGTGATTTCAGTGACGAGCGTGGCTCAGCCTGCCTCGGCCACCCGCCTGGTGTGCACCGATGCAGCCGAGGTGCCGGCACCCACCAGCGGGATTGGCGCGGTGGCGGGTGCCATCGTGGGTGCTGCCGTTGGCAGCCAAATCGGCGGCGGCAACGGCAACGCCCTGGCCACGGCGGCAGCAGCCGTGGGCGGCGCCCTGGTGGGCGACAGAGCAGAGCAGGGTGGGCGTACGCAAACCGTTCGGCGCTGCGTCACCCACAGCGGCACGGGCCCCAGCGTGGTTTACCAAGTGGTTTATGAATTCGCGGGCCAGCCTTACAGTACCGTGTTGCCCTACCACCCCGGGGCGTCCGTGCAAGTTCAAGTGATGCCTGTGGAGACCAACGCCGTGGTCGGTGCACAGACCACCCCCCCGGCACCGCCGATGGCGATGTCAGCGCCGCCAGCGCCTGCACCAGGCCAGGAGGCGCAGGGCGTGGGCGTGGTTCCCGTCATGCCTTCGGCAGCGGTCATGTCACACACCGTGGTGGTGGCCGCTCCCTCCTACGGCTACTACGGTCCCTATGGCTACAGCGCCTATGCGCCCTATTGGGGCGCGCCGGTGGTGGTGGGCGTGGGCGCAGGCTGGGGCCGTCCACAACGCGGCTGGCGTGGCCATCGTCGGTGGTAAGCACAAGGGGCTGATCGCCCGGTCTCCCGGCCGCGCGGGGTCAATCGGGCAGTGCCGCCTTGGGCAAGGTTCTTAATGGAGGACCGTGCGCCGTGCCAAGTGACGGCGAGCGCGGGAAGCGAGTTGGCCGCACTGGCGCACAGTCATGCCCCCGACCAGACGCTGCCAACGCAGCTGAAGGGTGGGCTGTTCCCACAGCCGCGACAAGGCCCAAGCCAGGGTGTGTGAGTCGGCTGCCACCTGCAGGTGCTGGGGTGAGCCCATAGAGAGGCGGCGCGCCAGCAGGGTGTGCGTCACCAGGTGCCAGGCCATGCGATGCGCAGTCGGAACCAGATGCCCGATGGCCATCAGGTGCTGTGCCGGTTCCTCATGCACAAAGATGTCGGTCAACAGCTGACGAAGGTCGGCCGCAGCCTGCTCTTTGTCGTTCACCGGGCAGGCGCAACCGCTTTCGCCGGCGAATACGAGACTGAACTGCGTGGGTGTCGGGTGATTCATTGCAGGCTCCTAAGGTTGGTGTCACCATGGTGAAGTACCGGTGGCTCAAATCGTGAGCCACCCCGCGACGATCGGTGCTACAGTTTTCGAAGTGCTGCTCCGCCCCATGCCGTCAGAACCTGTGGGGGCAGCCGACTGGAGCCATGAATGAGCAACACCGACCGCCTGTACCGCATCGAAAGCCTCATCAAGCAGCGTGGTCAGGTGACGCTGGAATCGCTGATGGCAGAGTTGGAGGTGTCCCGTGCCACGCTCAAGCGGGACCTGGCCTACCTGCGAGACCGAATGGGCGCACCCATCGAGTACGACCGGTTCCTCGGCGGCTACACCTTGCGGCAAGAGGGCCAGGACGGTCGCGGCGACAAGCACGAGCTGCCGGGCCTGTGGTTCAGTGAGCGGGAGTTGTACGCCCTGCTGACCGCCCACCAGTTGCTCAGTGACATCGATACCGACGGTGTCCTGAGCCGTCACCTGCAACCGCTGCTCGCGCGTATCCATACCCTGCTGGATACCGAGGGTCTGCAGGCCGCCGACGTGATCAAGCGCGTGAAGATCCTCACCCCGGCCAAGAGGCCAGTGCCCAGCCAGTGGTTCGAGCGGGTCACGGAAGCGCTGATCAAGCGAAAGCGCCTGGAGATGG
>JBEAWD010000071.1:0-8500 GCA_041160585.1 Pseudomonadota bacterium
GGGTGCGCTTGGCGTAGCACAGGCCACGCGAACCCACACTCACCGTGTCGTCATCGTCCAGGATGATGACCGGCAGGCCGTGCTGGCGAGCATCCAGGGCCGCGGCCATGCCCACCGGGCCCGCGCCGATGACCACCAGCGGATGCCGCGCTGCGGTGCCAGGCGCCGCGTCCATTTCAGGCGGACGCTGGTAGTCGAACCGGGGGTACTGGAAGGTGGAGTGCATGGCGCAGCAGGGCAGCGGGCGACTTCAGCCCTCCAGCGTTTCCCACATCTGCCGGTCGCGCTCGGCGGTCCAGATGCGCGGGTGCGGGTGCGCGGTGGCCTCGTCGTAGGCGCGCGTCACGTCAAAAGGCATGCAATGGTCGAAGATCACCCAGCCACCGTATTTCGGCTTGAGCCGGTCGTAGGTGGCGCGGTACACGGCCTTGAGATCCTGACCGGCGGCCGCCCCTTCCTTGACGCTGGCATACAGGTCGCTCACGAACTCGCGTGTCACTTGTAGGCCCTTGTCCACCTGGGCGGCCCCCACCAGGGCGGGGCCGCGGCCGGGCACCAGCGCTTGGGGCTGCAGGGCGGCGATGTTGGCCAGGGTTTGGGGCCAATCCTGAAAGTAGGCATCGCCCGCGTAGGGCGTGGCGTCGAACTCCACCAGGTCACCCGAGAGCATGGCGCGCTCGCCGGGCAGCCACACCACCGTATCGCCCTTGGTGTGTCCGCGGCCGAGTTGCAGCAGCTGAACCTCGAGCTTGCCCAGCCACAGCGTCATCTTGCCGGTGAAGGTGAGGGTGGGCCAGGTGAGGCCCGAGGGCACGGACTCGACATTGCGAAACAGGCGCGGAAAGCGCCCAATCTCACTGGCCTTGTCCTGCTCACCGCGCTCCACGATCAGGTCATAGGTGTCCTGGCTGGCGATCACCTGCTGGCAGCCTTCGGCCCGGTAGGCGCTCGCGCCCAGCACGCGCACCGCGTGGTAATGCGTCAGCACCACGTAGCGGATCGGCTTGTCGGTGACTTGGCGGATTCGGCGGATCACGTCGGCGGCCATCGCCGGCGTGGCCTGGGTGTCAGCCACCAGTACGGCATCGTCGCCGATGATGATGCCGGTGTTGGGGTCGCCCTCGGCCGTGTAGGCCCAGGCATGTTCAGAGATCTGGGTGAAGCTGACCTGCTTCTCTTCGAGGTCGGCTTGCGAGGCGAAATGTTTGGTGCTCATGGGTTCTCCGGGCATCCCTGCAATTTGCATGGAGCAAACCTGTTTGTTGGATTCGATCATAAGGTCCGGATTCAATGTTGGCAAATGCGTTTGCGTAGGGCAAACTTCGACGACCATGCCGCCTCGACCCGTCCGGCCCGTCGTACCCGACCGGCCCACCGCTCGCCCCCGCGCCCCTCACACGGTCACCGGCCGCCGCCATGTCGCCACTGAGGCGGCTGAAGGTCGGGGCATCGACGAGGACGGCGCCGACACCGGCCAGCGGGCGGTGCAGTCGGTGGAAGTGGGCGGGCGTCTGTTGCTGGCCCTGGCTGCGCACCGTGGGCCGATGAACCTGAAGGACCTGGCTCAGGAAGCGGGCATGACGGCCGCCCGGGCTCACCCCTACCTGGTGAGCTTTGGGCGACTGCGGTTGGTGGAACAGGATCGGCAAAGCGGCCGGTATGCCCTCGGCCCGGCCGCTTTGCAGATGGGCCTGACGGCCTTGCACCAACAGGATGCGGTGCGCACCGCAGAGGTCGTGGCCGAAGCCTTGGCACAGCACACAGGACATGCGGTGGCCGTGGCCGTATGGGGAAACTTCGGCCCCACGGTGGTGCGCATGATCGAGGCGCGTCAACCCTTGCTGATCTCAATGCGCGCCGGCACGGTGATGAGCCTGCTGCATACGGCCACTGGTCGCGCCTTTGCCGCCGCCTTGCCGCAGGGTCGGCTGGCACTGGCCCTGTCGGGCCATTCCGGCGCGGTGGGCGACCCCCCGGCGCGCGCGGCGCGCCTGGATGCCGGCGCCCTGTCCATCGTGGAGGCGGCACGCAAGGACGTGCGGCTGCACGGCGTGGTGCGTGCCAAGGGCCGTCCGATACCAGGCGTGAACGCCTTCAGCGCACCCTGTCTGAACCACCTGGGTGAGCCGGCGGTGGTGATCACGGCACTGGACCGAGAAGAGCAACTGCCCGTGGACTGGAGCAGCGCCAGTGGGCGCGCCCTTCGAGACGCGGCGCGCGAGGTGTCGACGCGGCTGGGGTGGGACGGTGCTGCGGCTGACGACTGACTCGCCGTTCTGCAGCCTCAGCGACCTGGTGCGCGCCCATGCGGCGCAGCGCCCGCAAGCGCCCGCCTTGGCCGACGGTCAGGTGCGTTGGACCTACGCCGAGCTGGACGATGCGGCTGACCGCATCGCCGCTTTGCTTCAGCAGCAGGGTACCCGGCCTGGCGACGCGGTAGCCGTGTGTGCGGCCAACGGGGTGCCCGCCGCCGCCGTCTTCGTGGGCGTGCTGCGCATGGGCGCGGTGGTGGTGCCGCTGCCATCCTCGCTCGAAGCGACGACATTTGGCGCCATGCTGCGGGACAGCGGCGCCACCCTGCTGTGGGCCGATGCGACGGGGCGAGCCTTGGCGGCAGCAGCGGCGTGGGCGCAGCCGGTGATCGGCATCGACGACACGCCTGCCCTGCTGGCCTCGCTCGGCGGCCACCGGTCTCCCGCCGCCTGGGTCGCAACGCCCGAGGCGCCTTTCAACATCATCTACTCCTCCGGCACAACCGGTGTGCCCAAGGGCATCGTGCAGTCGCATGGCATGCGCTGGGCGCACATACGGCGCGGCCTGGCCTATGGTTATGGGCCGACTACACGCACCTTGCTTTCCACGCCGCTGTACTCCAACACCACCTTGGTGGCCTTTGCACCCACCCTGGGCATGGGCGGCTGCGTGCACCTGATGCCGCGCTTCGATGTCGCGAAGTGGCTGGCCACCGCGCAGCGGGAACGCATCACGCACACGATGCTGGTGCCGGTGCAGTATTCACGCTTGTTGGCCCACGCCGACTTCGACCGCACCGACCTGTCGGCCTTCGAGGTGAAGTTCTGCACCAGCGCCCCGTTCGGCGCAGCGCTCAAAGCCGATGTGCTGCGGCGCTGGCCGGGCGGGTTGGTGGAGGTGTATGGCATGACCGAAGGCGGCGGGGCCTGCATCCTGGAAGCCCACCGCCATCCGCACAAACTGCACACCGTGGGCCAGCCCGGTCTTGGGCACGACATTCGACTCATCGATGAAGATGGCCATGAGTTGCCAGGGCCATGGAACGGGGCTGCGTGGGGTGAGGTGGCCGGAGAGGTGGTGGGCCGCTCCCCGGGCATGATGACTGGCTACCACGGTCGGCCCGACCTCACGGCACAGGCGATGTGGCACGACGCGCAGGGCCGCGCCTACATCCGCACCGGCGATGTGGGCCGCTTCGATGAGGATGGGTTCCTGATCCTCATGGACCGCCGCAAGGACATGATCATCAGCGGGGGCTTCAATGTGTACCCCAGCGACCTGGAGACCATCCTGCGCGGGCACCCGGCCGTGGCCGATGCGGCGGTGGTGGGCGTGGCCTCGGCGCGTTGGGGCGAAACGCCGGTGGCCTGGGTGGTGCGCCACACGGGCGGCAGCGCAAACGCGGTGACCGAAGCCCAACTGCTCGATTGGTTCAACGCCCGCTGCGGCAAGCTGCAACGCCTGGCGGCACTGGCGTTCATCGATGAATTGCCGCGCAGCGCCATCGGCAAGGTGCTCAAGCGGGAGTTGCGAGACCGCTGGATGATGACGGTGGCGTGAAGCGCACAACACCCCAGTACAGCGGGCAGGATATTCTGAAGACCCGGCACCGAACTGCCGTTAGAGTTGAAGATTGGCCTTGCCCAACCAGGCTGTGGCGACCCCGCAAGAACGACACCGCATGAAGCGCATTGCACTGCACGACCTTCCTCAGCACGTGGGTCTCGACCTGGGCATCAGCCCGTGGGTTGAGATCGACCAGGCCCGCATCAATGCCTTTGCAGAAGTCACGGGCGACCCCCAGTGGATCCATGTGGATCCCCAGCGTGCAGCGCAGGGCCCTTTCGGCTCGACGGTGGCCCACGGATTCCTGACGCTGTCGCTGCTGCCCTGGTTCTTGGAGCGCAGCTTTGAGGTGGAGGGCTCAAGGATGGGGGTGAACTACGGGCTCAACCGGGTACGCTTTCCAAGCCCCGTGCCGGTGGGCAGTCGTCTTCGGGCGCACAGCAAGCTGCTGTCTTGCGAAGCGGTGGACGGTGGCTTTCAATTGGTGATCGAAGCGACCATCGAGCGAGAAGGGGTCGCCAAACCCGTGTGCGTGGCTGAACTGGTGGCGCGGCGCTATGCGTGAGACCGGCATCTTCATGAACAGCATTCGATCAGTGGGAGCGCACAGGGCGTGGGCGGCGGCCACCGTTGCTGCCGCATTGGCCCTGAGCGCGCCTGGCGCGCAAGCGGGGGTAGAGGTCGGCCAAGCGGCGCCCCTCTTTGAACTGCCTTCGGAACAGCCGACCAACCTGGCACTGCAACAACTGCGCGGCCAAGTCGTTTACCTCGACTTCTGGGCATCCTGGTGCGGCCCCTGCCGGCAGTCCTTTCCCTGGATGGCCGAGATGCACAGGCGCCACGCCGCCCAGGGGCTGGCCGTCGTGGCCGTGAATCTGGATACGCGCATGGCCGATGCCCAGGCCTTCCTGAAGTCCGTGCCGGCGCCGTTTCGGATCGCCTACGACCCCAAGGGGCAGACACCACGCGAGTACGCCATCAAAGCCATGCCCACGAGCCTGCTGATCGGACGCGATGGCCGCATTCGCCAGATTCACGCCGGCTTTCGCCCTTCCGACACCGCCGCGCTGGAAGCGGCGATCCTCGAGGCACTCAAGGAATCTGCCAAATGAAACGAACCCTAGTGGCCGGCATGCTGGTCGTCTCAGGCTTGCTCGGCGGCTGCGCCAGCCTGCCGCCCGTGCAGGCCTGGGAGAAGGGTGACCTTGCACGACCGGCCATGGCCTTCGAAGGTGACCGCCTGGATGCGGCGTTCGTAGAGCACACCTATGCCAGCAAGGAGGGCGTCTTCGGCGGGGCGACGGTAGGCGGGGGCGGTTGTGGCTGCAACTGAACGAGAGGGCTCGGCAGGCCTCTGGGCACTGGGGGCTTGCCTGGGTCTGTTGGCGCCGACTGCACAGGCCAACACACCACCCGAACGTGCGCAAGTGCAGTTCAAGACGTTGGACTACCGCGAGCGGCAGCCCGGCGCCAACCGGGTGGACGTGCAGGCCGCTACCGTATCGCTCTACACACCGGTGGGCGAAACTGCCGCGCTGTTGATCAGCCAGACGGTAGACGCCATCAGCGGGGCATCGCCGGCCTACCACACGCAGCGCTTGACGCCGCTGAAAGACTTCCGGAGGGGATGGAACGCTGCGGGCACGCGCTTTTTCCAAAACGGCAGCTTGACCGCCACGGCTGCCACCTCGGACGAGAACGACTACCACTCCAAGGCCGGCGGCCTCACCGGCACCTGGAACAGCGCCAACCGCAACACCTCGATCACGGCAGGGGTAGGTGTGTCCTCCGATGTGATCCGGCCGGTGTACGGCGGATTTGAGGATCGCAAGCTGGTGCGCGATGCGCTGGTGGGCTTGACGCAAGTCCTGACCCCACGGGACATCGTGCAAGTCACGCTGAGCCACACTTGGGGCAGCGGCTACTTCACCGATCCCTACAAACTGCTGGACGAACGCCCGCGTACACGGCATATCAGCCGCGCCCTGCTGCGCTGGAACCACCACATCGGCGGCACCGACCAGACACTGCGCCTGAGCTACCGCTACAGCACCGACAACTGGGACTTGAAGTCGCACACCGCCACGCTGGAGTGGGTGAGCCCGATGGGTGGTGGGTGGACCCTGACGCCGTCGCTGCGCGCGTATTCACAGACCGCTGCACGCTTCTACTTGCCAGTGGACCCAAAGACCGCGCCGGCACCACCCTTCCCGCCCATCGACGCGCTGTACTTCAGTGCTGACCAACGGCTGTCGGCCTTCGGCGCCTACACGGTGGGGCTGCGGGTGGACAAGGCCTTCAACCGCGACTGGGCGGCCGACGTGAAGTTCGAGCAGTACCAGCAGCGCGGCGGTTGGGCCTGGGCCGGTGGTGGCGATCGCGGCTTGGCCCCCTTCAACGCCACCTGGCTGCAGTTGGGGCTGACCAAGCGGTTCTGATGCAGCTGCACCACCATCGCTTCAAGGCCATGGGCGGGCCTTGCGAGTTGCAAGCGGGGGCCGCGACGCCGGAGCAGGCGGGGGCCGCCTTTGCGGCGGCAGAGCGCGAGGTCCGGCGCATCGAATCCCGATACTCTCGTTACCTCGCGGACTCCGTGGTGTCGCGTCTGAATGCCCAAGCTGGCGGCGAGTGGCTTGCCTGCGACGAGGAAACGCTTCACCTCCTGGACGTGGCCCAGCGCCTGCATGAAGACAGCGGTGGCCTGTTTGACGCCACCAGCGGCATCCTTCGTCGCGCCTGGCGGTTTGATGGCAGCCGCGAAGCCCCCGATGAAGACACCCTGGCACCTCTTTTGGCGTTGGTGGATTGGCGTGGCGTACAGCGGCGTGGCCAAGAGGTACGGCTGGCTCAAGCTGGAATGGAGCTCGACTTCGGTGGCTTCGGCAAAGAGTACGCAGTCGACCGCGTGGCCGCCCTTTGGCAACAGGCTGGCCTCAGGCATGGTCTGGTGAACCTGGCCGGCGACATCCGCGTGTGGGGTGGTCGACCGGACGGTGATCCCTGGCAATTGGGCATCCAGCACCCACGACGACCCGACACCCTGCTGGCCAGCCTGCCCCTGGGGACCGGCGCACTGGCCACCAGCGGGGACTACGAGCGCTACTTCATTGATGGTGCAGGGACACGACATTGCCACATCCTGCACCCATCGACTGGCCGACCTGCACACCATTGGCAGTCGGTCAGCGTCGTGGCGCCCTTGGCCCTGATCGCCGGCGGCCTGAGCACGGCGGCCATGCTCATGGGTGCCGAGGCATTGGCCTGGCTGCATGGGCACTCGGTCGACTTTCTGGCGGTTGACGCCTACGGTACCCTTCACTCATCCAACACCGATGGAGTCGCGTGATGCCGATCGGAAATGCATCGAACAACGCATGGGAAATTCGCCGATACGGCGAGGTGAACACCTACGATGGGCGCGATGGGGTGGACAGTCTGTCCTTCGACCGCTTGCCCCGGTCCTACTTCACCATCACACAGAACGCCGATGGTTCGGTCAATGTGGACTCGGTGTCGGGCGCCAGCGCCCTGTACCGCCTCAAGCTGATCAGCGTGGAGTTGCTGTATTTCAGCTTTGGCAGCGAGGTGGTCGACTTGCGTACCGCGTTCAACACCTCGGACCAGCCTTCGGTGATCAACGGCACCGGGGGAAACGACACCCTGTCCGGGACCAGTCGGGCTGATTCCATCGCGGGCCTTGCCGGCAACGATTCGATATCCGGTGCCGGCGGAAACGACACGCTGCAGGGCGGTGATGGTGACGACACCTTGTCCGGCGATGCAGGTGACGATGTGCTCAGCGGCGGGGCGGGGCTGGATGTGGCGCGGTACAGCGGCACGTCCAGCCAGTACCGCCTGGGCTTCGACAGCGTGTCTAAGCAAGTGTTTGTCACCGACTCGCAGACCGGTCGGGATGGAGCCGACCGCCTGCTCGATGTGGAGCTTTTGCAGTTCAGCAACAAGTCAGTGCCCATGACGACCAAGGCGCACGGATCCTTTGCGGACCTGCCGCCCGATCTGTACCAGTTCTTTATCGTGGCCTTCGCTGCTGCGCCTGGGGTGGAATACATGGGCCAGATTGCCGATGCATACCGAAACGGGGCCACGGTCAAACAGATCGTGGGAGCCTTCGTGAGCAAGTCGCAGTTCACCGACACCTACCCGAAGTCGCTGAGCAACACCGAGTTCGCCCAGAAGTTGGTGGAGAACATCGTGCGTACCAGCGCACCGGCCGAGTCCAAGTCTCGGGCCGTCAAAGACATCGTGGACGCAATGGCGGTCGGTCTCACCCCAGCAGACGTTGTGTTCACGGTTTTTGGCAATCTGGCAAAGAAACCCCTTCAAGGCGATGAGTGGTCGGGCACGGCACAGCAGTTCCTCAACCAGATTGCGGTGGCGAAGTTCTACACGGAGTCGATGGATCAGAGCACCACTGAGGTGGCCACCTTGCGGGCGGCCGTATCGGCGGTGACCCATGTGACGGCTGTGTCCACCGAGGATCAGATCGTGACGCTGATCGGACAGGGGCTTTTCGGGGGCTAAGCCCAGGCGTCCATTGGCCCGCGTGATAGGCTCGTTGGCTGCATTGCCGTGAAGAGGTCACCCATGCCTGCAGCCCGTTTTTCTTGGTCCGACCCCCTGAACCTGGACTCCCTGCTCACCGAGGACGAACGCCAGGTGC
>JBEAWD010000076.1:0-10639 GCA_041160585.1 Pseudomonadota bacterium
ACCCGCGCCTGGCGCGGGCCGAGGCCCGCCTGATTGCCGCCCCGCAGCAAGCCCTCGAAGCGGCGGCGTCGGTGGCGTCGGCCTCGGGCCTGCCCGCCTTCATCCTGGGGGATTCGCTCGAGGGCGAGGCCCGCGATGTGGGACGCGTGCTCGGGGGCATGGCCCTGCAGGTGGCCCAGCGCGGTCAGCCCTTTCCCACGCCGTGCGTGCTGCTGTCCGGTGGCGAAACCACGGTCACCGTGCGCGGCGACGGCCGGGGCGGCCGCAACGTGGAGTGCCTGTTGAGCCTGGCCATCGCCACAGCCGGCCATTCCCGCATCTGGGGCCTGGCTGCCGACACCGACGGCGTCGATGGCCTGGAGGAGACCGCCGGCGCCACCTTCGGCCCCGACACGCTGGCGCGGGCCTGGTCCCGTGGCCTCAAACCCGCCGACAGCCTGGCCCGCAACGATGGCCACGGTTTCTTTGAAGCGTTGGGTGAGGCGGTGTTCACCGGCCCCACCCGCACCAATGTCAACGACTTCCGCGCCGTCCTGATCCGCTGACCGGGTGGGCTGCGCGGTGGCTCGGGCCATGGGCCCTGAACGCGCTGTCCACTCGAGATCGTGCGATGCTTGTGCCCATGCCACGCGACCCCGCTCAGCAAACCCGACGCGATCTGGCCGCCGCCTTTCGGCTGGCCGCGCTGCGCGGGTGGGACGACATCGTCTGGACTCACCTGTCGGCGGCCGTGCCCGGCGAGCCTGGCCACTACTTCATCAACCGCTTCGGCCTGCGCTTTTGCGAGGTCACACCGGCCAACCTGGTGAAGGTCGATGTGCAAGGCCGTGTGATTGATGGCTCGAACGCAGCGGTGAACCCCAGCGGCTTTGCCATCCACGGCTGCGTGCACGCGGCACGGTCCGATGCGGTGTGCGTCATCCACCTGCACACGCTGTGGGGGCAGACCCTGGCCGCGCGGCCCGAGGGCCTGCTGCCGTGTTCGCAACCGGCCCTGCGCCTGCACGGCCGCCTGGGACGGCATGCCTACGAGGGCTTGGCCTTCGATCAGGAAGAACGAACGCGCCTGGTGCAGGCCCTGGGCACACACGATGGCCTGATCCTTGAGAATCACGGCGTGCTGACCGTGGGCCGCACCGTGGCCGAGGCCTTCGTGCTGATGCACCTGCTCGAGCGCGCGGCCCAGGTGCAGCTGCAGGCGCAGGCCGCCGGCGCAGCGTTGGTGTGTGTACCCGCGGAGGTGATCGCCCGCACGCAAGCCCAATGGATGGGCGACGGCTCGGTGCCTGAGGGACAAGATGAATGGCCCGCCCTGCTGCGGCAGCTGCGCGACCAGGACCCCGATTTTTTTGGAGAAGAAGATGCCCCTGATCCGTGTTGAACTCTTCGAGGGCCGCACGCCCGAACAAAAGCGCGCGCTGGCGCAAGCGCTGACCGAGACCACGTGCCGCGTGCTGGGTGCCAAGCCCGAAGCCGTGGAGGTGATGTTCTTCGACATCGCCCGCCACGACTGGGCCACCGCCGGTGTGCTGTGGAGCGACAAGACGCCCGCGCCGCCGCCGGCGTCCACCTGAGCGGATGGGTTCGGCCGCGGCGGCTGCGCCGCTCAGGCGGCCAGCATGTCGTCGATCAGCTCCACCCAATGCTGCACCGGCGTGTCGGTTCCGCTTTGCAGGTGTTGGATGCAGCCGATGTTGGCCGAGACGATGGCCCGTGGCTTGAGCGCGCCCAGGTGCCCCAGCTTGCGGTCACGCAACTGGGTCGACAACTCGGGCTGCAGCACGGAATAGGTACCGGCTGAGCCGCAGCACAGGTGGCTTTCGCAAGCGGCCACCTCGATGGGAAGGCCCAGCGCCCGCAGCTGCGTTTCCACGCCCCCGCGAAGCTTCATGCCGTGCTGCAGGGTGCAGGGTGGGTGATAGGCGACCGTGCCACGACCGCCACCGGCGGCCACGCCGCCCTTGCCGCCGAGCAGCTTTTGCAGGCGGGGCATCAGCTCAGGCAGCAGTTCACTCAGGTCGCGGGTCTTCTCGCTGATCAGCTTGGCCCGTTCGGCGTATTCGGGGTCGTGCGCAAGGTGCTGCGCGTACTCCTTGACCGTGACGCCGCAGCCCGAGGCATTCATCACGATGGCCTCCACGGCACCCGACTGCACCATCGACCACCAGGCGTCGATGTTGCGCCGCATGTCAGCCAGGCCGCCTTCATGGTCGTTGAGGTGGGCACGGATCGCGCCGCAGCACCCGGCACCTTCGGCCACCAGGGTCTGGATACCGCAGGCGTCCAGCACGCGCGCCGTGGCGCTGTTGATGTTGGGCATCATGGCTGGCTGCACGCAACCGGCCAGCATCAGCACCTTGCGCGGATGCTGCCGGGTAGGCCACAGGCCTGCGCGGGGCGGTGTTGCGCCTGGCACCTTCTTCTTCAATGAGTCCGGAAGCAAAGGCCTCACCATCTTGCCCATGGCCATCGCCGGCTTGAACAGGGGCGAGGTCAAGCCCTCCTTGAGCAGCCAGCGCACCGTCTTCTCGCGGCCTTGGCGCGGCACGCGTTCCTCCACGATGCCGCGACCTATCTCCACCAGCTGCCCGTACTGAACACCCGAGGGACAGGTGGTTTCGCAGTTGCGGCAGGTCAGGCAGCGGTCCAAGTGCAGCTGGGTCTTCTCGGTTACTGCCGCGCCTTCGAGCACCTGCTTGATCAGGTAGATGCGCCCGCGCGGACCATCGAGCTCGTCGCCCAGCAGTTGGTAGGTGGGGCAGGTGGCGGTGCAGAAGCCGCAATGCACGCACTTGCGCAGGATGGCCTCGGCAGCCTGGCCCTCGCGGGTGCCGGCGAATTCGGGGGCGAGATGGGTTTGCATGGCGCAGCGAAATCAGAATTCGGGATGCAGGCGGCCGCGGTTGAACAGGCCGTGGGGATCGAAGGCCGTCTTGAGTTGGCGGTGAATGCGCATCAGCACGGGGTCCAGATCGAGCGTCGTGCCCGAACGCGGGCCACGGAAAATCTGCGCATGGCCACTGGCCGCCCGCGCAGCCTTGAGCAGGGCCTGTTCCGTGGCGGTGTCGCCCGCAGCTGTCACCAGCCAGCGCTGGGCACCACCCCACTCGATCAGTGTGCCGCTGCCCAGCCCCTTTACACCCAGGGGCGCGGCGGTTTGGGGAACTGCGACTCGCCACAGGTGACCCGAGTGCTGAACCGCCTTCAAGGCCTCGGTGAAGAACTCGTCCTGTTGGTCGCGCAGTCCGGTCCAGAAGGCGGCGGCCATGTCGGTGGGAATCGCCTCGCCGCCCAGCCGCTCACGGGCGGCCTGTACCGCGGCCCGCGCGCCTGACAGCCGCACCACCAACACACCGTCCCACCAGGCGCTGGCGTTGATGGGCAGGGGCTGTCCGCCCCATTCGTTCAGCCGCTGCAGCGCGGTGCGCTCGTCCACATCGAAACGCAGCGTCGTCACGGCCGGCGCAACCGGCAAGACCTTGATCGAGGCCTCCAGCACCACGCCCAGCACGCCCATCGAGCCAGCCAGCAAGCGGGCCACGTCGTAGCCGGCCACGTTCTTCATCACCTGCCCGCCGAATGACATCACCTCGGCACGGCCGTTGAGCAGCGTGGCCCCGAGCATGTAGTCGCGTACGCCGCCGGCTGCCGCGCGCGAAGGCCCGGCCAGGCCGGCTGCCACCAGGCCACCGACCGTGCCACCGCCTTCGAAGCGAGGCGGCTCGAAGGCCAGGCATTGCCCTTTTTCGGCCAGCGCGGCTTCGAGCTCCGACAGCGGCGTGCCCGCCCGCGCGGTGATCACGAGTTCGCTGGGTTCGTAGCTGCTGATGCCCCGCAGCGCAGCGGTGCTCAGCACCTCGCCCTGCATCGGGCCACCCAGAAAGTCCTTGCTGCCCGAGCCCCGGATGCACAGCGCGCCGGCCGCCGGATCATCATCGCCCGCCGCCATTCGATCAGCGATGGTCGCGCGCACGCACTCCACCAATTCTTCCAGCGCCGCATCGCGCGGCGCCACTGCCGCGTCCTCCACCACGCTTTCCATCAGAAGCGCTCCAGTTCCGGGAAGGGCAGCAGCCCTTTCTTCACGTGCATCTTGCCGCCTTCGGCACAGCGCCTGAGCGTGGGGATCACCTTGCCGGGGTTGAGCAGGCCCACGGGGTCAAAGGCGCCCTTCACCCCGAACATCTGTTCGCGCTCCTGCGGTGAGAACTGCACGCACATGCTGCCCAGCTTTTCCACGCCCACGCCGTGTTCACCGGTGACCGTGCCGCCCATGCGCACGCTGGTCTCCAGGATGTCTGCACCGAACAATTCACAGCGGTGCAGTTGGTCCGGGTCGTTGGCATCGAACAGGATCAGTGGGTGAAGGTTGCCGTCGCCGGCGTGGAACACATTCAGGCAGCGCAGGCCGTATTGCTCTTCCATCTTGGCGATCGCCACCAGGATGTCGGCCAGGCGCTTGCGCGGTATGGTGGAGTCCATGCACATGTAGTCCGGGCTGATGCGCCCGCTGGCCGGGAAGGCGTTCTTGCGCCCGCTCCAGAACTTCAGGCGCTGGGCCTCGTCCTTGCTCACTTCCAGGCGCGTGGCGCCGCAGCCCGAGAGCACCTCCAGCATGCGGTCGACCTCTTCGGCCACCTCCTCGGGCGTGCCGTCGGCTTCGCACAGCAGGATGGCCTGCGCGTCCAGGTCATAGCCTGCGTGCACGAAGTCCTCGACGGCGGCAGTCATGGGCTTGTCCATCATCTCCAGGCCGGCGGGAATGATGCCGGCGGCGATCACCGCGGCGACGGCCTCACCGGCCCGTTGCACATCGTCGAAGCTGGCCATGATGCAGCGTGCCAGCTGCGGCTTGGGTACCAGCTTGACCACCACCTCGGTGGTCACGGCCAGCATGCCTTCGCTGCCCACGATCACACTGAGCAGGTCCAAGCCGGCCGCGTCCAGCGCGCGCGAGCCGAAGGTCACCGGCTCGCCTTCGATGGTGTAGCCGCGCACCTGCAGCACGTTGTGCACGGTCAGGCCGTACTTCAGGCAGTGCACGCCCCCGGAGTTCTCCGCCACATTGCCGCCGATCGTGCACGCGATCTGGCTGGACGGGTCGGGCGCGTAGTACAGGCCGTGGGGCGCGGCCGCTTCGCTGATGGCCAGGTTGCGCACCCCGCACTGCACGGTGGCCGTGCGCGATACCGGATCGACCTCCAGGATCTTGTTGAACTTGGCCAGCGACAGCGTCACACCGCGCTCGTGCGGCATGGCGCCACCCGACAGACCGGTGCCCGCACCGCGCGCCACCACCGGCACCTGCAGACGGTGGCAGGTGCGCAGCACCGCGGCCACCTGCTCTTCGGTTTCCGGCAGGGCCACGCACAGGGGTTGCGCCCGGTAGGCGGTCAGGCCATCGCACTCATAGGGCACCACGTCTTCCTGCTGCCACAGCAGGGCGTGCGCGGGCAGCAGGCCGCGCAGGGCTTGCACCACTTCGGCTTGGCGCACGGTGCGCGGTGCGCTGTCTGCCGCGGCACCGGTAGAGGTTTCAGGCAAGGCCGCCAAGGCGCTGCCAGGCAGGGGGGCGTTCATGGGGTCAACACTCCAGACGGGCGTATCGGGTCGGGCACGGATGCGCCGACAGGTTCAATTTCGCAGGCAAGCCCGGTCGTAGGCCGGTTGCACAACCCACATCCTACGGCTCCCGCACAAAGACGGTGAGCACGCCGGTGTAGCCATACAGATGGTGATGGCCGATCTCGCCCGCGGCGAAGAATCCCACCAGTGGCACATCGCCCAGGGCATGCTGGATGATCTGCAGTTCCGCCGAGGGCCCACCGAAGTGCGCGCCACCACGGCCCGAGCAGCTGACGTAGAGCGCGCCGGCCACCCGCTGCACGGGGTCCAGCGGCTCGGAAACCGGCCCGGCGGCCACCGCCGGCAGTGTCTCGGCCAGTTCTTCGCGAATCTCGCTGCAGATGCGAACCAGGTCCCGACGCGCGGCCTCGACATCGCGGCGACAGAACGCCAGGCGCATGCCGGGCTCCAGTTGGTCGGACACCGCGAATGCCTGTCGATTCGGGTCCAGCCCGATCAGATGGCGTACCCGCACATCGGGGCCGAAGTGGCGCCCGCGGGAAGAGGAGTCGCTTACCGCATCCACCGCCCTCAGACCGACCAGGGTCTGGCGCAGTGTGGGAATGGCGCGTCGCGGCTCACTCAGGTCCAGCTGCAGGTCTTCGGCCAGCACTTCCATGGCCGGCCGCCCGTCAAGCTCCAGCACAAGATGCTGTTCGCACTGCGTGACCTCACGCGAGGGCCCCACCGGTTGGGAGCCCTGCGTCACCCGTGAAATCAGGTGCACGTCGCGGCCGAAGGCCACGCCCGAAAGGCCGCCCTGGTAGGCCCCATCGGCGAGTTGCCAACTGGCGCCGCGCGACGCGGTGAGGCCGCCGAAGAGGTAGCCCGATCCGGTGCGGTCGCTCATCTCGGCGATGAGTTCAGGCAAGTCCGGCGTGGCCGGGTCGGCGTGCACCAAGGCGGTCCAGGCCTCGATGCTGTTCAGTGGCCGTGCACCGGAAAACACCCGAAACCGGCCGTGCGGCACCGCACCCAGCATCAGCACCAGCGCGGGTTCATCGAAATACTCCACCCCCGACGCGGCCACACCCACACCCACGGTACCCACCCAACTCACACCGGGCCAGTTCGCCTGCAGGGCTTCCAGCAACTCGGCGGCATGTGGGCTGTAGTGGTCGGTCAGGTAGGCAAAGCCCAAGGTGGCCGCGCTGGGCCCGGCCTCCCCCCACAGACGCGCCTTCTGGGCCTGCAGTTGTGCCTCCCCCAGGGCCAGGGCCATGCGCCAGTCCGGGTGGGTGGCGTGAGCGTGGAGGAACGGTTGCATGGCCCCTAGTGTGCGCCCGAAACGAAGGACTCGGTAGCCGCGGGGGTACGCAAGCCGGTGGGCCCAGACCTTATTGGGGGCCGCGGGAGCCACGGGCGCCCCGCCCCCCGGGTTTGGAATTGGCCTTGGCGCGACTGCTTCCGCTGCCGTTGCCGCTGGTGCTGGTGCCGGTATTGGTGCTGCGCTGGGCGCTGTTGCCGCCCTGGCGGCCGGCGCTGTGTGCCGGGCTCGATGCCTTGCCGGCCGAGGACGCACCGGGTGCTGCGGCCATGGCCTGTGCCGCCAGCGATTGGAACTGTGCGGTCAGGTCGCCCCACCACTTCATCGGATCCACCAGGCCGGCACCCGCGCGGGCAGTAGCGCCAGGCGCTGCACCACCGGCGGCCGTGCCGGGCGACGGGCCAGCGCTACCCGGGGGGGCCATGGCACCCAGCACCTGCTGAAGATCGGGCATCGGCACATTCATGCTGCGCAGGGTGCTGAGCGTCATCTTCTGCACTTCCAGGGCCTGAATGGTCGCGCCCAACATCCGCGCGTTCTGCTCAAGCCAGAACTGGACGGTTCGCAATTCCTCGATGCGTTTTTCCAACTCCTCGGGGTCGAGCGTGGGGGCCACCCACGGCTTGAATCCGCCCAGGCCGGCTTGGCCGGCCAAGTTCTTCAGGAAATCGAAACCAGGAATCAGCGGGGGGGGCGAATGATCCGATTGCATGGGGCTACCTTTTCCATCCGATGGGGGAATGACGCGCGTGCAGCGCCTTTCGACAATCAGGGGAGGGTACCTGAAAGGCAGGTTCATGCAGAAGGGGGTGGGTGCGGCTGCGCATCGATGGCACCAGCGCTGTGGCTGGCTGTGGGCCGTGCCGGCGGCCCTGCTCTTGCACCTTTTGGTGCTGGGTGCTTTGGGTGGGCCTTTCCCGCACAGCGCGGGGGGCCTGCGTCAGGCCAGGTCCGGCGAGCAGCCGCTGGCCCTGTGGGTGCGTTTGCAGGCAGCGCCTCCACGGGTGCTCACCCACGATGCGCGTGCACGGTCAGGCGCTTCAAACCTTGCGGGGACCGACACCGCCATGGAGCAAGCCACCGGTCAGGCCGCTGAACAGGCCACCCAGGCGCAGCAAGGCCCAAGCGGCGCGGTGGCCCAAGATCCCGCCACGCCGCCTGTCATCGGGTCCTCAGCTGACGTCGCGGGAGCGTCGCGGCCCGTGCTGGCCTCGCGGGCCCCGCCCAACTTCCATCAGGCGCTGCAGGTGCGCCGCGGCGCACAAAGCGGGCACGGCCTTTGGTCATGGTCGATGGACGCCGGTCGCTACCGAACCGAGTTGAACGCGCAGCTCGGTGAGCCGCAGGGTGCCCGTGCGCCCTCGTCGCTGAACTGGAGCAGCCGTGGCGGGTGGGACAAACATGGTGTGGCGCCGGAGCGGTTTCTGACCCAGCCGTCGCGGGGTGGCGCACGCGCCGTGAACTTTCAACGCGACACCGGTCGCGTGTCCTATTCAGGCCCGACCGGCCAGTCGGCACTGGTCCCCGGCGCGCAAGACCGCTTGAGCTGGTTGGTGCAACTGCTGGCCCTTGTGCAGGCGCACCCCCCGGGGCAGGGCCTTCCGGCCGAACTGCCGCTGTGGGTGGCCGGCCCGCAGGGCGACGGCGGCGACTGGTGGTTCCAGGTGCAATGGGAACCGGCCACACAGTGCTGGCGCTTCACCCGGCGCGCCGATCGACGCTACGACGTCCAGGTCCAGGCCTGGGTGGCCGGCGCCGGCGGCCCGCAGGCCCGCCTGGTGAGGCTGGAAATGGGGCACGAGGGCAGCCGGCAAGCACCCTGGCTGTTGATGGATGCCGAGCAACCTGCGGCCTGTGGACACGCCCCGTGACCCGCCGGGCCCGCGCCTGGCCCCGGCCTTGCCCGGACGGCCCACCTAAAATCGCGGCCCATGAAACCCATCGCCTACACCCGCGCCCAAGCGCTGCCCAGCCTGTTGCAGCAGCGCATCGTCATCATCGATGGTGCGATGGGAACGATGATCCAGCAGTGGAAGCTCACCGAAGCCGATTACCGCGGCACCCGCTTTGCCGACCACCGCAGCGACCTCAAGGGCAACAACGAACTGTTGCAGCTCACGCGGCCCGATGTGATCGAGTCCATCCACAACCAGTACCTGGCGGCCGGCGCCGACCTGATTGAGACCAACACCTTCGGGGCCACGTCGGTGGCCCAGGAAGACTATGGGCTGGCCAGCGTGGCCCGCGAGATGAATGTGGAGGCCGCTCGCATCGCCGTCCGCGCCGCGCGCGCGCACGCCACACCGGATAGGCCGCGCTTTGTCGCCGGCGCCCTGGGCCCCACGCCGCGTACCGCCAGCATTTCGCCGGATGTGAACGACCCGGGTGCCCGCAACGTGCACTTCGATGAACTCCGTGCGGCCTACCGCGAACAGGCCGAAGGCTTGCTCGAAGGCGGCGCCGACCTGTTTCTGGTCGAGACCATCTTCGACACCCTCAACGCCAAGGCGGCCATCTTTGCGCTGGACGAGCTCATGGAGGACAGCGGCGAGCGGCTGCCCGTGATCCTGTCGGGAACGGTGACCGACGCCTCGGGCCGGATCCTGTCCGGGCAGACCGTCGGCGCGTTCTGGCACTCCGTCCGCCACGCCCGGCCGCTGGCCGTGGGGCTGAACTGCGCCTTGGGGGCGGCCCTCATGCGGCCTTACATCGAGGAGCTGGCCAAGCTCGCCGACGACACCTACATCAGCTGCTACCCGAACGCGGGCCTGCCCAACCCCATGAGCGACACCGGCTTCGACGAGACGCCCGACATCACGGCAGGCCTGATGGAAGAGTTCGCACGCAGCGGCTTCCTCAACATCGCCGGCGGCTGCTGCGGCACCACACCCGAGCACATTGAGGCCATTGCCAAGGCGGTTTCCCCCTACCGGCCGCGTTGCTGCGGGGCCTTCAGCCTGCCTCGCGCGGCATGACGTCGGCATGGACTCGGCATAACGTCGGTCTGAGGTCGGTCTGAGGCCGGCCTGAAGTCAGCCGCGGCCCACGAGCCGCGAACCTCATGTGGCCCCGAGCGGGCGCTAAAATGGTGTCTCTCGAGGAGCGTTGCGACGATCGGCTCAGGGCCCACACAGGACCGCAGCCGCCGCCAGGCTCGGGAACGTGGAACGCCTGCGCCTGGCGCGCGGGGCCCACGACGGTTCAACCGCGCTCACCCCCGCTTGCCCAGAGCCGAGGTGAACCGTCGCTCCAGGCCCCGCTTTACATCGGTATTTGCGCCACCGTCGTTCCATGCCTGCCCCTTCTGCTGCCCGAATCCCTCCTCCCATGCGCCTGTCGGGGCTCGAACCCGTGTCCATCGGCGCGGGCTCGCTCTTCGTCAACATCGGCGAACGCACCAACGTCACCGGCTCCAAGGCCTTCGCCCGCCTCATCCTCAATGGCCAGTTCGAAGAGGCCCTGGGCGTGGCCCGTCAGCAGGTGGAAAACGGCGCCCAAGTGATCGACATCAACATGGACGAGGCCATGCTGGACAGCCAGGCCGCCATGGTTCGTTTTCTCAACCTGATCGCCAGCGAACCCGAGATCAGCCGTGTGCCCATCATGATCGACTCTTCCAAGTGGAGCGTGATCGAGGCGGGCCTGAAGTGCATCCAGGGCAAGGGCATCGTCAACTCCATCTCGCTCAAGGAAGGTGTCGACGAATTCAAGCGCCAGGCGCGGTTGGTCAAGCGCTACGGCGCGGCC
>JBEAWD010000112.1:0-21383 GCA_041160585.1 Pseudomonadota bacterium
TCGCTTGAACGCCAGGGCGATGAAGCCCTGCAGGCCTTTGCACGCATGGCCTGCGCCCAAGCCGAGGTTCAGCAGTGCTACCAGGTGTCACCGGGGCCCGATTTCGTGCTGATCGCCCAAGTGCCCGACATGCCCGCCTACCACGCCTTCACCCAGCGGCTGCTCACGCAAGACGCCAATGTCCGCCATGTCAAGGCCTACTTCAGCGTGAAGCGGCACACCTTCAAGGCGGGCTTGAGTGGGCTGCCCGCCCCACGGTAGCCTTCGCATCCTTGCTTCCGCCATCGGCAAAAAGACGACGACAAATCATCCAAACCTAGCTAGACTTAGCTATCAATGGATGCATCGCAAGTCCTCGCCATGGCCACCGTCAACATGTTCGAAGCCAAATCCAATCTTTCGCGCCTCGTGGACGACATCGAACAGGGGCGCGAACGGGAAATCATCATTGCCCGCAACGGCAAGCCCGCTGCGCGCCTGGTGGCCATGGACGAGGCCCCCGCACCGCTGCGCATCGGCGCGGCCAAGGGTCAGTTCGAAGTGCCCGAGTGCATCGACGCCCACAACGACATCGTGGCCCGCCTCTTCCAGGACGGCCACGCATGAACCTGCTGCTGGACACGCACGTCGCCCTTTGGGCGATCACCGATAACCCGCGCCTGACCCCATTGGCGCGCCAGCTCATCCTCAACCCGCGGGCGCGCGTGTGGGTCAGCGTGGCCAGCCTTTGGGAAATCGCCATCAAGTTCGCGCTGGGGCGCGGGGACATGCCCATCTCCAGCCAGCAGGCGCTGGCCTACTTCCAACAGTCGGGCTACCGCATCCTGGCCGTGGAAGCCGAACACACGAGCGCACTGGAGCAGTTGCCCCCGCTGCACCAAGACCCCTTCGACCGCCTGCTCGTGGCGCAGGCCATGACCGAACCGATGCAGTTGCTGACCCACGACGCGCAGCTCTCAGGCTACGGCCCGCACGTGGTTCGCTGCTGAACACCAGGGCGGCCTCAGGCGCGCTTGATGATCGCCAAACCCTTGAGGTACTCCCCTTCCGGGAAGCAGATGGTCTGCGGGTGATCGGGCGCCGCACTCATGCGGTCCAGGATGAACCCATCAACCCCCGCATCCATGCCCGCTCCTGCGACGATCTTGTGGAACAGCTCTGGCCCCACCCCGCCCGAGCAGGAAAACGTCAGCAGCAAGCCACCGGGCGACAGCAGCTTGAATGCCAGCCGGTTGATGTCCTTGTAGGCCCTCGCCGCGCGCTCGGCGTGCGCGGCCGTGGGTGCAAACTTCGGCGGGTCCAGCACGATGGCGTCGAATGTCTGGCCGTCCTTGATCGCCTCGCGCAGCGTTTGGTTCACATCAGCGTCGCGCGCCGTGTGCCGCGCCGCATCGAAGCCATTGAGCGTCACGTGTGCCGAGGCCCTGGCCAAGGCCGGCGCCGACGAATCCACGCTCACCACCTCGGTTGCGCCACCCGCCAAGGCCGCCACGGAGAACCCTCCGGTGTAGCAGTAGCAATTCAACACCCGCTTCAAACCGAAGTGCCGAACCCAATGCGAAAACCTCAAGCGGTTGTCGCGCTGGTCAAGGTAGAAACCCGTCTTGTGTCCCTCGGCCACATCCAGGATCAGCTTCCAATCGTGTTCCTGAATCGTGACCTCAGTGGCCCCGCCACCGCCGCGCAGCCAACCCGTGACCGGCTGCAAGCCTTCCAGTGTGCGCACCCCCGAATCCGATCGCTCGAACACCTGCGGCACCCCGGTGCGCTCCACCAGGATGTCGGTGATCGCCTGCTTCCAACGCTCGGTGCCAGCCGACAGGAACTGCGCGCTCAACACTTCCGCATAGCGGTCGACGATCAGGCCGGGCAAGCCATCGGCCTCACCGTGGATCAGGCGCACACCGTCGCTGCGGATGGGCAGGCGCGCACGCAGGTCCAAGGCAGCCTGGATACGCCGCTTGAAGAAGGCATGGTCGATGCGCTCGACTTCTTCGAAACTCCAGGCGCGTGCGCGAATCATCGAGGTGGGGCTGTAAGAGGCCCAGGCCAGGAACTCCCCCTCATGCGACTCCACACGAACGGTCTCACCAGCGTCGGCCTGGCCCTTGGCGATGCTGCCCTGGAACACCCAGGGATGGCGGCGGCGCAGTGAGCGCTCCTTGCCTTCGCGCACTTTGATGGTCTTCATGCGGGGATTGTCCGTGATGGACCGTCGCCCGCACTGGGGATCAATCCTTGCGCTTGGCCCGAGGGTGTGCCGCGTCGTACACCTGCGCCAGGTGTTGGAAGTCCAGTTTGGTGTACACCTGAGTGGTGCTGATATGGGCGTGACCCAGCAGTTCCTGCACGCCCCTCAAGTCACCACTGGACTGCAGCAGGTGGCTGGCAAAGCTGTGACGAAGCATGTGGGGGTGCACCGAGGTGGGAAGGCCCGCCTGCAAGGCAGCCTGACGAAGACGCGAACGAACCTGGCTGTCGCTCAGGCGCGCGCCCTGACGGTTCACGAACAGCGCCGCCTCGCGCGCGGGCACGCTGGAGCCGCGATGGGCCAGCCACTCGCGCACGGCCACCAGCGCCGCCTCCCCCATCGGCACGGCACGGCGCTTGCGGCCCTTGCCGGTGACATGCGCTGTCGCATCCTGCAGATCCAACCACCCGGCCGCGGCATCGGCGGCTTGCACATCCAAGCCCACCAGTTCGCCCACACGCAAGCCGCAGCCATACAGCAGCTCGATGATCGCGTGGTCGCGTGCGGCCAAGGCAGCGGCCATCAAGGGGTTCGCGCCACCCTCGCGCACAGGCGTGCGGTGGTTGGCCAGGGCCACCGCCTGGTCCACCGACAGGGCTTTGGGCAGCGGCCGAGGTGCCTTGGGCGCCTTCACGCCTTCAGCCGGGTTGGCCACCACGCCCCCTTCGCGGCCCCACCAGCGGTAGAAGCCGCGCCAGGCCGACAGGATGATGGCCACCGATCGAGGCGCCAACCCACCTTGGTGCAAACGCGCCAACCAGCCACGCACATGGTGTGCCTGCACACTGGCCAGCGCCACGCCCTCATCGACGCATCGTGCCTCCAACCGCGCCAATCCGTCACGGATCATGGCCACGCTGCGCGGCGCCAGGCGGCGCGCCACCGTCACATGCTCCAGGTACCGCGCCACCGCGGCATCGCGCGGGGCAGCGGTTGCGTTCATGAGGCCTGAGCAGGCAACAGTCGGGACAAGGCGGCGCTGGCGAGCTCACCGATGCGCATGAGGAAGTCGGTGCCCATGTCCGCCCCGTAGCGGGTGGGGTCGGGCGAGCCCAGCACGAGCAGGCCGAAGCAGCCGTCGCCCGCGCCATGTCGCAAGGGGATCATGGCCATCGAGGCCACGGTGTGCGCGTCCTCCAGCCACTTGACCACATCACCACCGGTGTTCAGTCCGCAAAATGGCAGGCTCAGCGATTGAGCCAGCGAGCGCGCCTCCTCAGAAGCGCCCTGGGCCTGCGGCATGTCGGCGTAGGCCTGGTCGACGCCCCACAGCCGCACGGCCGCCTGCGGCACCATGAACTGGTGCTTGACCTGGTCCACCAGCACCTGGGGCAGGTCGCGCGCATCGGCGGTCAACATCAGGCTGCGGGTCCAGCGGTGCAGGCGGTCGGCAATCGCCACGTTTTCCTGGCCGGCGCGGATCATCTCGATGATCTTGTGTTCCAGCCCCTTGATCCGTTCGCGCAGCATGTCCATTTGCCGCTCCTGGAGCGACACGGCACGCGTGCCGTGCGGGCTGGCCAGCCGGATGGTGGCCAGCAACTCGGCTTGGCGCTCGAAGAAACCCGGCGTGTGCGCCAGGTAGTTGGCGATGTCGGCCTCGGTGATGCCCTGCACGCCCAAGTCGCCTGCGTTGTCGTGGTTCACAATGAAATCTCTCCTTCAAAAACCGTCTCGGCTGGGCCGGTCATCATCACGTGGGCGTCCGGCCCCTGTTGGGCAAACGGCCACTCGATGGTCAGCAGGCCACCACGCGTGTGCACGTCCACCCGGGCATCGAGCCAACCCAGGCGGATACCAGCCACCACCGCCGCGCACGCCCCCGTGCCGCAAGCCAGGGTCTCGCCGGCGTCTCGCTCGTACACCCGCAGCTTGATTTCGGCGCGCGACAGTACCTGCACGAAGCCCGCGTTCACGCGGCGGGCAAACCGTGGGTGCAACTCCACCTGAGGGCCCACTGCGGCCACGTCGAAGGACTCGACATCAGCCACGCGATGCACCGCATGCGGGTTGCCCATGGACAGCGCCGCCACTTCCAACGAAGAGCCATCGTTCAGTGCCAAGGGCCAAAGCTCAAATTCACCCACCGCTCGGGGTGTGAGGCCCAGCACGTCGAAAGGAAGGCGCGCGCAGTCGAAGATCGGCGCATTCATGTCCACCGTGACCCGACCATCGGGCTGCAGGCGCAGCTCCAGGCGGTTGTTCATGGTTTCCACACGCACCACGTCGCGCTGGGTCAGGCCATGCTCGCGCACATAGCGCACGAAGCAGCGCGCCCCATTTCCGCAGTGCTCGACCTCCTCGCCGGTGGCGCCGTTGAAGATGCGGTAGCGAAAGTCCACACCCGGGCTGCGCGGCGGCTCGACCACCAGGATCTGATCCGCCCCCACCCCAAAGCGCCGATCTCCCAAGCGCTTGAGCAGGGCGGCATCCAGCGGCAGGGGGCCGCCCGTGGCGTCCAGCACCACGAAATCGTTGCCGGTGCCCTGCATCTTGGTAAAGCGCAGTCTCATGGGGCGATTATCAGACGCAGCGCCTCATCCATAGAACGGCGTGTGGCCCTCGGGCCGGGTCTTGAAGCGCTTGTGAACCCACAGGTACTGCGCGGGATGCGCCATCACCTGCTGCTCAATCCAGGCGTTCAACCGCCGGGTGGCCACCAGGTCATCATCCTGTCCTGGCCAGTCCGTCCACGCAGGCAGAAACTTCAGCACATAGCCACGCCCATCGGGGCGCATCAGGGCGATCACGGGCTGCACCGTCAGTTCCATCGAGCGCGCCATGCGCGCCGGCGCCAACAGCGTGGCCGCTGGAATGCCGAAGAACTCCACGAAGGCCGAGTCCTTCATCCCGAAGTCCATGTCGGGCAGGTTCAGGAAGGCTGCGCCCTGACGCAGGTCGCGCAGCAGCTTGAGTGCGTTGTCGTGCCTCGTGTGCACTGTGGCCAGGCCAAACCGCAGCCGACCCCGCCGGATCGCGTCATCGAACACCGGGTTGCTCTGGCGCTGGTAGAACGCCGTGATGCGGCGCTTCTGGAACAGCTGTACGCCGACGCCCGCCGTTTCCAGGGCCAGGAAGTGCGGCACCACCCACATGAACCGACCTTCGGTTCGCTCGGCCAGCCCAATGTCGCCCTCGACCACAATCAAGCGCCGCAGCCGTTCAGGGGAAGCCCACCACAACAACCCGCGCTCCAGGAGGCTGCGCCCCAGATACTGAAAGTGCTCCAGCACCAGCGCCCGCTGCTGCGCCTCGGTCCAGTCGGGCAGACAGCGCTGCACATTGCGCCACGCCACCCGCCGGCGCGAATGGGCCACCGCGTGCAGCACACGGCCCAGCCCGCGCCCCAGGGCGGCCAACAGTGGCAGGGGCAGCAGGTGCAGCAGCCACAGCACAGCCAGGGCCACACGGGCGCCCAGCCGGCCCAACCACCGGCCAGGCTCAACACCAGGTGGCGATGCCGAACGCTCGCCCATCACGCAACCGTTCCCTGTTCTTGTGGGTGCTGCGCGCGGGGCTGCTTGTAGCGGTGATAGCCCCACAGATACTGCTCAGGCGCACGCCGTATCAGCGCTTCCATGTATCGGTTGACGGTGGTCGGGCTGTAGGGGGCTTGGTCTGGCAGCACGTCTTGCGGACGCAGCGCATGCACCACCCAGCCGCGGCCGCCCGCTTGACGTTGGGCCCACATCAGCCGCACGGGCGCCCCCGTCTGCTCCTGCAGGCGCGAGGCCAGCGTCATCGTGTACGCCGGGTGGCCGAAGAACGGCGCCCACACGCCCAGGCCCTCGGGCGGTACCTGGTCCGGCAGCAGTCCCACGGTATCGCCGCGGCGCAGCGCGCGAATCATCTGCCGGACACCCGACAGTGTGGCCGGCGCGGTCAGCAGGCCCGGCCTGTGCCGGCTGTTCTCTTCCACCTCGCGCAACCAAGCCTGGCGGGCCGGCCGATACAGCGCTGTCATGGGTGCGCGCTCACCGCAGCGCTGCGCATAGGCCTGCGCGCACACTTCAAAGCTACCCAGGTGGGGTGTCAGCAGAATCAGCCCTCGCCCCTCGTCCAGGGCCTCATCAAGGGTTTGTGCGCCTACCCATTCGATCCACTGCTCGATGCGCCGGCCCGGTGGGGCCAACCACAGCCAGGGCAACTCGGCCACCATGCGCCCGGCCTGCGCCACGGACGCCCTGCGTGCGGCAAGCCCCACCCCTGCCAGTTCCGCATTGGCCACCAGACGCTTTCGGTAGGAAGGCGAGGCCGCATAGGTCAGCCAACCCAGCAACGCCCCTAAGGTGTGCAATAGCCACAAGGGCCAGCGGGCGAGCCAATGCAGCAGGCTGTTCATGTTTCCTATAATGCGTCGATCGCCGAGTTAATGAACTACTTGCGGGGCGATTCACAAGTTCTGCTAAAGCGTTCGCCGCTCGCTTCCACTGCTCGGCAACGCGTCCGACAACCCCACACAGGAGTGTAAGCAAGTGGCCAACGACTTTCTCTTCACCTCGGAATCGGTCTCTGAAGGGCACCCCGACAAGGTGGCTGACCAGGTATCCGACGCGATCCTCGACGCCATCTTCACGCAGGACCCGCGCTCACGCGTGGCCGCCGAGACGCTGTGCAACACCGGCTTGGTGGTGCTGGCCGGTGAAATCACCACCAACGCGCACGTCGACTACATCCAGGTGGCGCGCGACACCATCCAGCGCATCGGCTACGACAACACCGAGTACGGTATCGACTACAAGGGCTGCGCGGTCATGGTCTGCTACGACAAGCAGAGCAACGACATCGCCCAGGGCGTCGACCATGCGTCAGACGACTACCTGAACATCGGCGCGGGCGACCAGGGCCTGATGTTCGGTTATGCCTGCAGCGAAACCCCCGAGCTGATGCCCGCCCCGATCTACTACGCCCATCGCCTGGTGGAGCGCCAGGCGCAGGTGCGCAAGGACGGCCGCCTGCCCTTCCTGCGCCCGGACGCCAAGAGCCAGGTGACGATGCGCTACGTGGACGGCCAGCCCCACAGCATCGACACCGTGGTGCTGTCCAGCCAGCACGCGCCGGAAATGAGCGACGGCACCAAGATGAAGCCTGCCTTCGTCGAGGCGGTGATCGAGGAAATCATCAAGCCTGTACTGCCCAAGGAGTGGCTCAAGGACACCAAGTACCTGATCAACCCGACCGGCCGCTTCGTCATCGGCGGCCCGCAGGGCGATTGCGGTCTGACCGGCCGCAAGATCATCGTCGACACCTACGGCGGTGCCTGCCCACACGGCGGTGGCGCCTTCTCGGGCAAGGACCCCTCCAAGGTCGACCGCAGCGCTGCCTACGCCGCCCGCTACGTGGCCAAGAACGTGGTGGCCGCAGGCCTGGCCAAGCAGTGCCAAGTGCAGGTGGCCTACGCCATCGGCGTGGCGCGTCCGATGAACGTGACGGTGTACACAGAGGGCACCGGCGTCATCTCCGACGACAAGATTGCCGCCCTGGTCAACGAGCACTTCGACCTGCGCCCCAAGGGCATCATCCAGATGCTGGATCTGCTGCGTCCGATCTATTCGAAGACGGCCGCCTACGGTCACTTCGGACGCGAAGAACCAGAGTTCACTTGGGAACGCACAGATAAGGCCGCCGCCCTGCGCGCCGCAGCCGGCCTGTGAAGCGTCGGGCTGCCCTGCAGGCCTTGAGCGGCGGGGCTGCCCTCTTGTCGCTGGCCCCCATGGTCACCTCCGCCCAGCCCTTGCGCATCGACCCCGCCCGCGCCACCGCCGCCAGCCTAGGTCGCGCCTTGCGCGCCGGCCGCACCAGCGTTCAGGCCATCGCCCAATCGCACCTCGACCGCATCGCAGCCCTGGACCGCGCAGGTCCGCGCCTCAACAGCATCATCGAACTCAACCCCGATGCGCTGAAGCAAGCCAAGCAGCTTGATGCACTCGCACGAAAAGGCCAGTGGATCGGCCCCCTTCACGGCATCCCGGTGCTGCTGAAGGACAACGTGGCCACCGGCGACCGCATGCAAACCACCGCCGGCTCGCTGGCATTGGAAGGAACCCGCGCCGTGCGCGACGCTGCCATCGTCGAGCAACTGCGCGCCGCCGGCGCACTGATCCTGGCCAAGACCAACCTCAGCGAGTGGGCCAACATTCGCTCCAATCGGTCCACCAGCGGGTGGAGCAGCCGCGGCGGCCTGACCCGCAACCCCTACGCACTGGACCGCAACACCAGCGGCAGCAGTTCGGGCACGGGTGCGGCCATCGCCGCGGGCCTGGGTGTGCTGGGCGTGGGCACCGAAACCGACGGCTCCATCATTTCTCCGGCCACGCGCAACGGGCTGGTGGGCCTCAAGCCCACGGTGGGCCGTGTCAGCCGCGACGGCATCATCCCGATTTCCCACACGCAGGACACGGCCGGGCCCATGACCCGCACCGTGGCCGATGCGGCCGCGCTGATGCAGGCCATCAGCGCGCACGACCCGCGCGACGTGGCGATGCAAGGCGCGCCTGCCGCACCCGACTACCTCGCCGCGCTCCAGCCCAATGCCCTGCAGGGCGTCCGCCTGGGTGTGGCCCGCAACCAGCTCAATCCGCATACGGGTATCGGCGCCCTGTTCGAGCGCAGCCTGCAACAGCTCAAGCAGCTCGGCGCGGAATTGGTGGACGTGCAGGCCCCGCGCCCCGCCACCTGGAGCGCCGATGAACTCACTGTGCTGCTGGTTGAACTCAAGGCCGGCCTTGCTGCGTGGCTGACCGAATTCGCCCCACAGGCACGGGTGCGCAACCTTGACGACATCATCGCTTTCAACGAGGCCAACGCCGCCAAGGTGATGCCGCACTTCGGGCAAGAACTCTTTCTGCAAGCGCGCGCCCTTGGCGACCTGGACAGCCCCGGCTACAAGGCCGCACTTGAGAAGTGCCGCCGCCTGGCCCGTACCGAAGGCTTGGAAGCCCTGTTTGCCGAGGAACAGATCCAGGCCCTGGTGGCCCCCAGCGGCGGCCTGGCCTCGCTGACCGACTTGGGCGCGGGCGACCACTCCACCGGCGGCTTCTCGTCTGCCGCGGCCGTGGCCGGCCTGCCGCACCTCACCGTTCCCATGGGCGTGGTCGGCATACAGGGCGGCGCCGTGCTGCCCGCGGGCCTGTCCTTCGTGGGGCCCGCGTGGAGCGAAGCCACGCTGCTGGGCTACGGATACGCCTTTGAACAGGCCGGCCCTCAGCGCGTGTCACCGGCCTTCCGGCGGCACTCCACCGCCAACGCCTGACCTGGGCGGCAGACGCGCGAGTCAAGCGCCATTCAGCCCAGTGCCCGCTGCCGGGAGGCCAAGACACTGCCCAGCGCCAGGATGACTGCACTCACCACGAAACCGCGCTGCAAGCCGCCGGCGCCGTCGGCCACCAGGCCCACCAGCACCGGTCCCACGATCTGTCCAACCGCAAAGATGATGGTGAAGGCCGCAATCCCCGAAGGCCAGGCCGCCTTCACGCAGTTGTGGCGCACCAGCGCGGTGGTCGAGGCCACCACCGACAGGAACACGCTGCCGAACAGGGCCCCCGACACGAATACCGCGACCGGATGCGCACTCAGCACGGGCAAGACCGTGGCCAGCGCCAACAGGCCGTTGAGCGTGGCCATCGGCCGACCGCCCCGGTGCCGCTGAAGCAGACCGGCCCACAGCCATGAAGAGGCCACCACGCCCACGCCCAGCAGCACATAGAAAGCTGTGAGCACCGGCGCACTCAGGCCCTGCTCTCGCAGCAAGGTGATGATGAAGGTCATGTAGCCGATGTAGCCCAGGCCGAAGCACAGATAGCCCAACAAACCAAACATCAGCGCGCGCAGGGGTGCAGGCTCGCGCAGCGCGGCCGGCACCGGTGGGCTCTTCATGCCGCGCGTCATGATCAACATACCCAGGTTGGCCAACAGGGCCAGTGCCGCCAGCACCACCCAGGCCCGCTGCCAGTCGGCCGGGGCCGCTGTGCCCAGGGACCCAGCCACCCACGCGCCCAAGGCTGCGGCCCCCTCGGGCCCCATCGCCCAGGGCACCATCAACGAACAGGCCACGATGCCCAAGCCCGTTCCGCCGTAATAGATGCCCAGGATGAGGCCGGAACGCTGTGCACCGCCGGGCCGCTGGGCCAGCGACGCCGCCAACAAGCCCCCACCGGCAAAGCTGGCCGCGCTGGCCACCCCGCTGGCAAAGCGCAGCGCGAAGAGCGCCTCTTCCGATCGCACCAGGCCATGAAGCAGCAGCGTCACACAGGCGCCCACGCCGCCGGCCACCACCACGTGCCAGCCATCGAACCGGGCCTGCCACCGCGGCAACATCAAGGCACCAGCCAGATAACCCGCCGCATTGACCGTGTTCATGGCGCCAGCCGTGGCATAGCTCCAGTCCAAGTCGGCCCGCATCGCCGGCAGCAGCAGCGCGTAGGCAAAGCGGGCCAGGCCCAAGGAGACGGCCGAAGCCAGGGCCAGGCCCATGGCCGTGTACAGCAGGCCCGCACCTTCCCCGGAATCCGACTTCATTGCACCCTCCTCACGCCAGGCGGCATGCATGCACCGCCTGAACCATGTCGCCAGGAATGCCCCTTCGACCCAGTGTCGCATGTCATCCCTCCCACCCGGCAATGGGCGCTCGGGTAAACTGCTAACGCCTTCCGAGGAGCGCTGCGAGACGCTCGTGTGTGTCCACACGAAAGTCGTCCCAGGCTCGGAACCGTGTCCAACCGCGCTCACCCTGCTTCGGCCCGTTCATACGGGCGTGCACGGCGAGCCGAACCCTTCAACGACTCTCCTTGCGCGCCACGTTCCGGCGGCGCACGCAGCAGGCTCCAACTTTTATTTTTCGGAGCAAAGAGTCATGAACGCAGTCGTCAAACCCCTCAAGGACAACGATTACATCGTTGCCGACCTTTCCCTGGCCGAGTGGGGCCGCAAGGAAATCAAGATCGCCGAGACCGAAATGCCCGGTCTGATGGCCATTCGCGAAGAATTCGCCAAGGCACAGCCCCTGAAGGGCGCGCGCATCACCGGTTCGCTGCACATGACCATCCAGACAGCCGTGCTGGTCGAGACGCTGCAGGCCCTGGGCGCCGATGTGCGCTGGGCTTCGTGCAACATCTTCTCTACGCAGGACCACGCCGCTGCGGCCTTGGTCGTCAAGGGCACGCCCGTCTTCGCCTACAAGGGCGAAACGTTGGACGACTACTGGGACTACACCCACCGCATCTTTGAATTCGGCCCCAAGGGCTCGGCCGCCGAAGGCCCGAACATGATCCTGGACGACGGCGGTGACGCCACGCTGCTGATGCACCTGGGCCAACGCGCCGAGAAGGACCTGTCCGTCATCGCCAACCCGACGAGCGAAGAGGAAACCTGCCTGTTCAACGCCATCAAGGCCAAGCTCGCGCAGGACCCCAACTGGTACACCCGCAAGGCCGCGCAGATCATCGGCGTGACCGAAGAGACCACCACCGGCGTGCTGCGTCTGAACGAGATGTCGGCCAAGGGCACGCTGCAGTTCCGCGCCATCAACGTCAACGACAGCGTCACCAAGAGCAAGTTCGACAACCTCTATGGCTGCCGTGAATCGCTGGTCGACTCCATCAAG
This sequence comes from Pseudomonadota bacterium, assembly GCA_041160585.1. Taxonomy (GTDB): domain Bacteria; phylum Pseudomonadota; class Gammaproteobacteria; order Burkholderiales; family Burkholderiaceae_C; genus RFTU01. The sequence continues at coordinate 11,853 of JBEAWD010000112.1, forward strand.
CGCGCCACCGACGTCATGATCGCCGGCAAGGTGGCCGTGGTGGCCGGCTACGGTGACGTGGGCAAGGGCTCGGCTCAGGCCCTGCGCGCGCTGTCGGCACAGGTGTGGGTCACCGAGATCGACCCCATCAATGCCCTGCAGGCCGCCATGGAAGGCTACAAGGTCGTGACGATGGAATACGCCGCCGACAAGGCCGATATCTTCGTCTCGGCCACCGGCAACAAGAACGTGATCCGCTACGAGCACATGGCTGCCATGAAGGACGAGGCCATCGTCTGCAACATCGGCCACTTCGACAACGAGATCGACGTCGCCTCGCTGGAGAAGCTGCAGTGGGACGAGATCAAGCCCCAGGTTGATCACGTCATCTTCCCGGCAGAAGGATCCAAGCCCAGCAAGAAGATCATCCTGCTGGCCAAGGGCCGCCTGGTGAACCTGGGCTGCGCCACCGGCCATCCCAGCTTCGTGATGTCCTCGTCCTTCGCCAACCAAACGATTGCCCAGATCGAGCTCTTCACCAAGAAGGACAACTACGAGAACGGCAAGGTCTACGTGCTGCCCAAGCACCTGGACGAAAAGGTGGCCCGCCTGCATCTGAAGAAGGTCGGCGCCATGCTCACCGAACTCACCGACGAGCAGGCCGCCTACATCGGCGTGAAGAAGGAAGGCCCGTACAAGGCCGATACCTACCGGTATTGATCGGCACAAGGGTAGGGCTTCATCCGCAACGGTGGGGCCCTACCTGGGAGTCACCATGCGCGCCGACCTGATGCTCGTCGAACGCGGCCTGGCCACCACGCGGTCTGCTGCGCAGCGCTTGATCGCGCAGGGCGCGGTCCGTTGGCGCAGCGCGCGCTTCCCCGATTGGGCGTGTCCCCGCAAGTCCGGTGATGAACTCCCCGAGGGCTGCGAACTGCAGGTCACCGACGATGCCGAACTGCGCTGGGCGTCTCGCGCGGGGCTCAAGTTGGAAGGCGCGCTCGCGGCACTGGCCTTGGATGTATCGGGGCTCGTGGCACTGGACGTGGGCCAAAGCACCGGCGGCTTCACCGATGTGCTGCTCGCGCGCGGCGCGAGTCGGGTCGTGGGGGTGGACGTGGGGCATGGGCAACTTGCGCCGCGCCTGCGTGCAGACCCCCGTGTGCTGGCTCTCGAGGGGCTCAATGCACGCGAACTCAGCCGTTCCGTGTTGGGCACGGCCTGCCCCAGCGGGGGGTTCGATCTCATCGTCGGCGATCTGTCCTTCATCTCCCAAACCCTGGTGTGGCCAGCGCTCGTGCCACTGCTCCACGGCTCGGGCCGAATGCTCATGCTGGTCAAGCCCCAGTTCGAACTACAGCCGCAGTACATCGGCAAGAACGGTCTGGTAAAGGACGCTTCGTCCCACGCGCTTGTCGAACAACGGCTGCGGACTGCGGCTTCACAACTGCACCTGAACGTTCTGGACTGGATCGACAGCCCGATCGCCGGTGGCGACGGCAACCGCGAGTTCTTCACCCTTCTGAGTCACGCCATCGCATGACGCACGAACAGGCGCTCACCGGCGCCACAGCAGCGACCCGAATCAGCGAACACCCCTGACCCTACACACCATGTCCACCACCACCACCGCCTCGCCCATCGGCCTGCCCCTAAGCCTTGAGTTCTTCCCGCCGAAGACGGACGAAGGCGTTGCCAGGCTCGCCACGGTCCGGCAAGAGCTCTACGCTCTGCGGCCCGAGTTCTGCTCGGTCACCTACGGCGCCGGCGGCTCGACCCAAGACGGCACGCTGCAAACCGTGCAGGCCATCCTGGCCGAAGGCCATGAAGCTGCGCCGCACTTCAGCTGCATCGGGGCCACACGCGCTTCCATTCGCGACAAGCTCGCGCAGTTCAAGGCAGCCGGCATCCACCGAATCGTGGCCCTGCGAGGCGACTTGCCCAGCGGCTACGGCAGCTTCGGCGAGTTCCGGTATGCCAGTGACCTGGTCAGCTTCATCCGAGAGGAAACCGGCAACCATTTCCACATCGAGGTGGGGGCCTACCCGGAAATGCACCCGCAGGCCCGCACGCCGCAGGACGACCTCCAGGCCTTCGCCGCCAAGGTCAAGGCCGGCGCGAACTCGGCCATCACGCAGATGTTCTTCAACACCGACGCCTACTTCCGATTCGTGGACGAGGCCTATGCATTGGGCGTGGACATCCCCATCGTGCCGGGCATCATGCCCATCACCAACAGCAGCGGCATCATCCGCTTCGCCGACAACTGCGGCACCGAGATCCCGCGCTGGATGCGGCTGCGCCTGCAATCTTTCGGTGACGACACAGCCAGCATCAAGGCCTTTGGCCTTGACGTGATCACCGACCTTTGCGACCAGCTGCGCACCGCGGGCGTGCCCTCGCTGCACTTCTACACGATGAACCAAAGCGCGGCGGTGATGAACATCTGCCAGGGGCTGAGGTCCCGCTAGGGGTCAGGTTCACGGCCCGCTCAATCGGGCCGGGGCTGCCAGGCACCCGCACGCGCCGTTCAGTCCGGGCGCTGCCAGGCGATGCCCTCTTCGGTGAGGATCACATCCAAGGGCACATCGTGCGGCTCGGGCTGCAGCCAGGGCACATGCCCCATCGAGTAGGCCAAGCCCACGGTCACCGGCTTGGGTCTCAGCTCGGCCAGCGTGCGGTCGTAGAAACCGCCGCCATACCCAAGGCGAAAGCCCCGAGGTCCATAGCCCACGCAAGGCACCAGCAGCAACTCAGGCTCGAACTGCGGCGTGTCCTTTGGCTTGGGAATGCCGTAGGCGTCCTCTTCCATGGGGCAACCCGGCCACCAGGCATGAAAGCGCAGCTGCTTGTTCTCGCGCAGGATCACCGGCAGGCCGATGATGCGCTGGCCGTCGGCCTCCGACCAGCGGAAAAGCGCCGGCAGGGCATCAAACTCACCCTTGATGGGCCAGTAGGCGCCGATGGCCACTTCCGAGCGCCCGAGCAGCCACACCCGCAGCACCTCCTGCAATTGCTCGGCGCGCAGCAGGCGATCGACCATGGTTTGGCGCTCGGCCTGCAACTGCCGGCGCAGCAACGACTTGTCACGGGTAGGGTCGAGTTTGAAATCCATTGGCCAGTCACCCGTTTCCTCGTGCAAACTTGAGCACCATGTCGGACCGAAAACCACCGCCCCACGGCAACCCGCTTTCCAAGAACTCCAACCGCGCCGGTACACCCTGGGCGGCGGCAATCGCCCTTACCCTGGGATTGTCGACGATGTGGCCTGCCGCAGCCACCAACCCAAGCCAAGCAAGCCTGGAACTGCCCACGCAAGAGGCCCTGATCCAGGACGCCCGAGAGGCCCTCAAGCGCCGAGACAAGTCACGACTGGAAACCCTGCGCGACACGGCGCAGCGTCAGGGCCACCCGCTGGCGCCTTGGGTGGACTATTGGCACCTGGGCCTGCGGCTGGGCGAAGTGGGCACCGCCGAGGTGGAGCGCTTTTACCAGCGCTGGCCCGGCAGCTATGTGGAAGACCGCCTGCGCAACGACTGGCTGCTTGAACTGGGCCGCCGGCGCGCGTGGACGGACTTCGCGCAGGATATGCCGCGCTTCAAGATGAACGATGACCGCGAGGTGACCTGCTACTCGATCCTGGCGGAACACGAATTGGGGCGCGCATCCCAACACGCCGGCGACCTGCGCGAACGCGCATTGGCCGCCTGGCTGGCCCAACGCGAAGCCGATGACGGCTGCCGGTTGATGGGCCGCACGCTCATTCAGGCCAAGGTGCTGGGCACCGATGCGGCGTGGCGCAAGCTGCAGATGGCCATTGAAACCAACCGACCGAAGGTTGCCCGCCAAACGGCAGAGTCCCTGGGCACGGCAGTGGAGAAGGCCATCGCGGAGATCACCGACAACGCCACCAAGGCCTTGGATGCCAAGCGGGGTTGGCCGGCCTCCCATGCCGGCGCGCTGGCTGCACTTGCCCTGGCGCGCCGCGCGCAGGACGCGCCCCAAGACGCTGCCAAGCGCTTGGAAGACCGTTGGGCGCGGCAGATGCCGGCCGACTGGCAGGCCTGGGCTTGGGCGCAAATCGGACGGCAGGCGGGCTTCAAGGGCCTGCCTGAGGCCTCACTGCACTACCGCCGCGCATGGGAAGCCGCCGACCGAGCAGGCAAACCCACCCAATGGTCCGACGAGACCCTGGCCTGGGGCGTTCGAAGCTCGCTGCGCGCGGCCGATGCGCTGTCCACACGGTTGATTCTGCGCGCGGTGGACGCCATGAGCGAGCGCGAGCAAAGAGACCCCGCCTGGCAGTTCTGGCGCGCGCGTGCGCTGTTGCAGACCGCGCGCAGTGGGCCTGATGGCCAAGCACAGCGAGAGGAAGCGCAACAGGTGCTGCAACGCATCGCCTCACCGCTGAACTTCTACGGCAAGCTGGCCCTCGAAGAACTGGGGCAAGGCCTCACGCTTCCGCCCAAGCCGATGCGCCCCAGCACCGCTGAACGAGACGCGGCGCTGCAGCATCCTGGGCTCACCCGTGCGCTTCGCCTGCTGGCACTGGGCCTGCGCAGCGAAGGCGCACGCGAATGGAACTTCAGCCTGCGCGGCATGAACGACCGCGAGCTGCTGGCTGCGGCCGATCGGGCCTGTGAGCGCGAGATCTGGGACCGCTGCATCAACACCAGCGACCGCACGCGCCAGGAGATCGACCTCGAGCAGCGTTTTCCCACACCGTTTCGACGCGACGTACTGGCCAAGACCGGCGAGATCGGCGTCGACCCGGCGTATGTGTACGGCCTGATCCGGCAGGAGTCGCGCTTCATCACCGATGCCCGCTCGCATGTGGGTGCCTCGGGTCTGATGCAGGTGATGCCGGCCACCGCCAAGTGGACCGCCAAGCGTATCGGCCTGCCCTTCAAGCCGGAAATGATCACCGACCGTGACGCCAACCTGCGCATCGGTACGGCCTACCTGAAGATCGTGCTGGATGACTTCGGCGGCTCGCAGGCCATGGCCGCCGCGGCCTACAACGCCGGGCCCAGTCGGCCGCGCCGTTGGCGTGAGGGGCCTGCCATCGAAGCGGCGGCCTGGGCGGAGTCGATCCCCTTCAACGAAACGCGCGACTACGTGAAGAAGGTGCTGTCCAACGCCACCCTGTATGCCGCCCTGATGGGCCAGGCCAACGCCTCATTGAAGGCGCGCTTGGGCAGCCACATCGGCCCGCGCGAAGCCAGCGCCCCGAGCCCAGATCGGGAGATCCCTTGAACACAGCGCCCACATCGCACCCCGTCGGCCGCGCGGTCAGTCCAATGCCCCGTCGCGTGCTGGTGCTAGGCGGCACCGGCTTTGTCGGTCAGTCCTTCTGTGAACAGTGGACCCGCGCGATGCCCGGCGGCAGCACCCTGCTGGTCCCCACGCGCCGAGCCGCACGCGCGAACGCCATCCGACACCTGCCCGGTGTGGTGGTGGTACAGGCCGATGTGCACGACCCGGATACGCTGCAAGGCTTGGTGGACGGCTGCGATGCCGTGGTGAACCTGGTGGCCATCCTGCAGGGCACCCCACAGGCGTTCGAGCATGCACATGTGGCCTTGCCGCAGTCGTTGGCACGGGCCGCCCGCGCCGCGAAGGTCAGCCGCGTGGTCCACGTCAGCGCCCTGGGCGTGGGGGCCCAAGCGCCCTCGAACTACCTGCGCAGCAAGGCCGCCGGCGAAGCGGCCCTGCAAGAGTTGGGCGATGCCCTCACCGTCCTGCGCCCATCGGTGATCTTTGGCGCGCGCGACCGCTTCCTCAACACCTTCGCCCAACTGCAGGCCCTGGCCCCAGTGGTACCACTGGCGGGCGCCGAGGCCTCCTTCCAACCGGTTTGGGTGGAGGACGTGGCCCGGGCCATCGTGCACGCCCTGGCACAGCCCCAGCGCACGCCTGCCTTGATGGAGTGCGCGGGCCCCGAGGTGCTGACATTGGCCGATCTGGTGCGCCTGGCCGGTCAGTGGAGTGGGCACCCTCGCCCAATCATTGCCCTACCCGGGCCTTTGGCCACCCTGCAGGCCCTGGCCATGGAGGCCCTGCCGGGCGAGCCCCTGATGTCGCGTGACAACCTGGCCTCCATGCGGGTGCCCAATGTGGCCAGCGGCGCCGTGCCCGGGCTGACCGACATCGGCATCACGCCCGCGTCGCTGCGGGCCATCGGCCCGACCTACCTGGCCCAGGGCCAAGGCTGCGCGCGGCTGGATGGTCTGCGCGCCCGCTCGGGCCGTCGTTAGCCCTTGGCTCTCCATGGCCACGCCCCACAAACACGCCGCAGGCTGGCGCCAGTACCTGGTGGGTGGGGCCGTACGCGACCACTTGATGGGACGCCTCCCCGGTGACCGCGATTGGGTGGTCGTGGGTGCCCGTGCTGAAGATCTCGCCCGCGAAGGGTATGTCCCCGTGGGACGCGAATTCCCCGTCTTCCTGCACCCGCAGACGCGTGAGGAAGTGGCCCTGGCCCGCACCGAGCGCAAGACCGCACGCGGCTATCACGGCTTTGAATTCCATGCCGATCCCTCCGTCACCTTGGAACAGGACCTGCGCCGGCGCGACCTCACCATCAACGCCATCGCACAAGACGAGGACGGGACCCTGATCGACCCGTGTGGCGGCCAGGCCGACCTGCAGGCCAAGACCCTGCGGCACATCAGCGAGGCCTTCGCCGAAGACCCGGTTCGCATCCTGCGCCTGGCCCGCTTTGCCGCGCGTTGGCCTGACTTCACCGTGGCCCACGAAACCCTGGCGCTGTGTCGGCGCATGGTGCAGCAAGGGGAGGTCGACGCACTGGTGGCCGAACGGGTGTGGCAGGAACTCTCGCGCGGCCTCATGGAGCCGCGTCCGAGCCGCTTGTTCGAGGTGCTGCGCGCCTGCGGGGCGCTGCAGCGCCTGGTGCCGGAGGTCGACCGCCTGTGGGGCGTGCCCCAGCCGGCCGAGCACCATCCCGAAATCGATACCGGCGTGCACCTCATGATGGTGCTGGACGCCACGGCCGACGCACAGGCCACGCTGGCCGTGCGGTTCGCGGCCCTGTGCCACGATCTGGGCAAGGGCACCACCCCGCCCAGCGAATGGCCGCGACACCTGGGCCATGAGGGCCGCAGCGTGAAGTTGCTGGGGCAACTGTGCCAGCGGCTGCGCGTTCCGCAGGAATGCCGCGAACTGGCCGAGGTCGTGGCTCGAGAGCACGGGAATATCCACAGCAGTCTGGGCCTCTCGGCCGCGGCCACGATCCGCCTGCTTGACCGCTTGGACGCCTGGCGCCGGCCAGATCGTCTTCCCCTCATCCTGCAGGCCTGCCAATGCGATGCACGCGGTCGCCTGGGTCGAGAGTCCAGCGACTACCCTCAGGCAAGAAGGCTGCTGCAGGCTCACGCCCAGGCCAGTGCCATCGACACCGCCGCCTTGGCTCAACAGGCCGCCGCCGAAGGCCTACGCGGCCCCGCGATCGGCCAGCGCATTCACGAAGCGCGCATCGCAGCGATCGGCCTCAGAACGCCTTCATCAGCAGGGACACCACGAAGCTGAGCACCAGCGTGGAAGCCAGCGGCACGTACCACTCCCGCCCAAACAGCCGAAATCGAAAGTCCCCGGGCAGCCGGCCCAAACCCAATCGCTGCAAGAGAGGCTGCGCCCAGCTGATGAGCACCAGCGCCAGCAGAATCACCAGAGCCCAACGCAACATGCTTGCGCCTATAGGGTGTGCGAGCGATCGCCCTTGGCGAACCCCAAGGCCTCGAAACCATCACCGGCGGCCACGCCCAGCACCTTGAACAGCTCGCCCATCTCGTGCTCGGTGATCAACTTGGCCGCATTCGCGCGCTGCCCCACGCCCGCGTCGGCCATCAGATCCACCAGTCCGCAGTTCATCAGGAAGTGCGCCTGGCTGGTGTAGCCCAGCACGCACAAGCCCGCATCCTGCGCTGCCAAGGCCGCGCCGGTGAAGTTCACGTGGGCCGTGATGTCCTTGAGCCCCACCTCGCTCAAGGGGTCGGCATCCGAGCGGTGCGCCCGGTGGCACATCAGGGTTCCGCCCGTGCGCTGCGGGTGGTAGTACTCGTGCTCAGGGAATCCGTAGTCGACAAAGAAGGCCGCACCACGCACCAGACGGCGCGCCAGACTGCTCATGAAGGCCTCCGCCTGGGGGTGAACCTCCACCACCGTGCCCGGCACGAACCGCTGCGCCCACTGCAAGGACGCGTCCTGTTCCGGCGGGGGAGCGTGCCCGTTCACCGGGGGCCGCGCGTTCGTGGGTCGGTCCTGCCACACGAAGGGCTCAGGTGGCGATTGCGTCGATTGCGGCGGCTCGCCATCGACCGTCGCCCGCACGGCCACACCGCGCTCCCACCAACAACGGCCATCCCAATGCAGCAGCATCACGGGCATCGCGTCCAAGACTTCGTTGCCCACCACCACCGCCTCCAAGGTGTCGGGCCAGGTGTCCATCCACTGCACGCGGTCTCCGAAGCGCGCCAGTCGCTGGGCCTGCCGCTGTCGCAGCGTGCCGCTCAGGTCGATGATCGAATAGCGCTGCACCGCGTCGCCCAGTGCCTGCAGCAACTGCTCAGCCAGCGCGCCAGAGCCCGCACCAAACTCGCACACCTGCTGCGTACCGGTCGCGGCCAAGGCCTGCCGAATCTGCACCGCCAAGGCGCGTCCGAACAAGGGCGATAGCTCAGGCGCAGTGACAAAGTCACTGCCGCCTTCGGCACCCTGGCGTCCTGCCTGCCCACTGGGCATCAGCCCGAAAGGCAAGCGCTCACCGCTGTAGTAGCCCATACCGGGCGTGTAGAGGGCAGCCGACATAAACCGCTCGAAGGACCACCATCCACCGTCGTCGATGATGGCTTTTCGGATGCGCTGCGCCAGGGGGTTGGGCGCCAGCGCCGATAATTCGCCAAGCGCTGCCTGCGCGCCCGGAGTCGGTGTGTGCATGGGCTTGATTGTAGGAAGGCGCCTTCCGATGCACGAACATGTCCTCCACCCCTGAAGCCGATTCGCAACGCCCCGTGGCCTTGATCACGGGCGCGGCTCGCCGCATCGGTCGGGCCATCGCCTTGGAACTGGCCGCCCAGGGCTGGGCGTTGGCCCTGCACCATCGTCAGTCCGGGGAACAGGCGCAGGCGCTGGCCGCCGAGCTGGCCCATGGCGGCACCCAGGTCCACCTTCTGTCGGCCGACCTCAGCGATGAATCGCAGACCCGGTCCTTGGCCGGCGGTGTGGTTCGCGCCTTTGGGCGCTGGGACGCCGTCGTGAACAACGCCTCGCTTTTCGAATACGACGACATCGCCTCCTTTAGCTACGAAGCCTTGCAACGACACCTGTGCGCCAATACCGCCGCCCCGGTCCTTCTGGCCCAATGCCTGCACGCGCACCTGCAAGGCCGGCCCGGCGCGCGCGGCTGCGTGGTCAACTTGCTCGACCAGAAACTCTGGAACCCCAATCCCGACTACCTGTCCTACACCCTGTCCAAAGCGGCGCTGGAATCGGCCAACACCGTGCTGGCCCAGGCGCTGGCGCCCACGGTCAGGG
>JBEAWD010000204.1:0-6610 GCA_041160585.1 Pseudomonadota bacterium
CCCCGCCCCCGGCTGATCTGAACCGCCCGGTGCTGACGCTGGGCTGCGCACCAACGTTGCATCAGACCCAGGTGGGTGGGTGGCTGTCGCCGCGATTTGAAGGAGGAGCGTCGGGCGCAGCCCGGCGCGGGGGAAATGAGCGGCGACAGCCGCCCACTCACCTGGGTGCGCGCTATCGACTGCCTCCCACACATCTGGGCACGCACCAACCGCTGCAAACCACGAACTGACCGCCAGCGCCATGCAGCTCGCCAACTCCACACTGCTGGACCACATCACCGGTCAAGCCGCCGCCAGCCAGCGCCGCGCCATGGCCAAGGCGATCACGCTGCTGGAATCGACGCGCCCAGATCACCGCGCGCAAGCTGACGATCTGCTCAACGCGCTTCTTCCCCACACCGGGAAATCCTTCCGCCTTGGCATCAGCGGTGTCCCGGGTGTCGGCAAGAGCACCTTCATCGAAGCGCTTGGCCTGATGCTGATCGAGCGTGGTCATCGCGTGGCGGTTCTGGCGGTTGATCCGTCCTCCAGCGTGAGCGGGGGCTCCATCCTTGGCGACAAGACGCGGATGGAGCGTTTGAGCATGGATGAGCGTGCGTTCATCCGGCCCAGCCCCAGCAGCGGCAACCTGGGTGGCGTGGCGGAGAAGACCCGCGAGGCCATGCTCGTCTGCGAGGCTGCGGGGCATGATGTGGTGATCGTGGAAACGGTAGGCGTTGGCCAAAGCGAGACCGCAGTGGCCAACATGACCGACATGTTCGTGCTGCTGCAGTTGCCCAATGCAGGTGATGAACTGCAGGCGATCAAGAAGGGTGTAATGGAGTTGGCTGATCTGGTGGTGATCAACAAGGCCGACATCGATCCCGATGCCACTACGCGGGCGCAGGCCCAGGTCCAGTCTTCACTGCGACTGTTCGGTTTGCATGGCAACCCCGACCATGCCCACCACAACGAACAGCTGTGGCATCCCAAGGCCATTCAGATCAGTGCCCTCAAGGGCCTGGGATTGGATGCCTTTTGGCAGGAGGTGCAGCGTTTTCGGGAAGTGCAGAAGGCAAATGGGCGATTGCAGGGCCGACGCGTGGCGCAGTCGCAGGCCTGGATGTGGGAGCGGATCGAGGCGGGGCTACGGCAACGCTTTCGTGGGCATCCTGGTGTCCGAAAGGCGCTCGAGCCGCTGCGAACCGAGGTGATTGAGGGACGCCTGGCAGCCTCTGTGGCCGCAAGGCGCCTGCTGGAACTTTATGAGCGGGGTGGATGACCGGTTCAGCCGGAAAACCCTTGCGCAGAACGATCAGGATTGGACAGGAGAACCCAGATGCATGACATCCAACAGATGCTCGAGGACAAGCGTGCCAAGGCTCGCTTGGGCGGTGGCCAGAAGCGAATCGATGCGCAGCATGCCAAGGGCAAGCTGACCGCACGTGAGCGCCTCGAGTTGCTGTTCGACGAAGGCACATTCGAAGAGTGGGACATGTTTGTCGAGCACCGTTGTGTGGACTTCGGCATGGCCGACAACAAGATCCCAGGCGATGGCGTGGTCATCGGCTACGGCATGATCAACGGGCGTTTGGCCTTCGCCTACAGCCAGGACTTCACGGTTTTTGGCGGGGCTCTGTCGGAAACGCACGCCGAGAAGATCTGCAAGATCATGGAGCAGGCCATGAAGGTCGGGGCGCCCGTCATCGGCCTGAACGACTCGGGCGGTGCACGTATCCAGGAGGGAGTGGCCTCACTGGGCGGTTATGCCGATGTATTCCAAAAGAACGTGCTGGCCAGTGGTGTCATTCCGCAAATCAGCATGATCATGGGGCCTTGCGCGGGCGGCGCTGTCTACAGCCCTTCGATGACCGACTTCATCTTCATGGTCAAGGATTCTTCCTATATGTTCGTGACCGGCCCTGAGGTGGTCAAGACGGTGACTCACGAAGAAGTGACGGCCGAGGAACTCGGAGGTGCGCTCACGCACACGACCAAGAGCGGCGTGGCGGATCTCGCCTTCGAAAACGATGTCGAGGCCCTGCTGATGCTGCGGCGTTTCTTCAACTATCTGCCGCTCAACAACCGCGAAAAGCCGCCGGTGCGACCCAGTGGCGATCCCGGTAATCGTCTGGATCATTCGCTGGACACCCTGGTACCCGACAACCCGAACAAGCCCTATGACATCAAGGAACTGATCGTCAAGGTGGTGGACGACGGTGACTTCTTTGAGCTGCAGCCCGACTATGCGGCCAATATCGTGATCGGCTTTGCACGAATGGAGGGGCAAACGGTGGGCGTGGTCGCCAACAACCCCCTGGTGCTGGCAGGCTGCCTGGACATCAAGAGCTCGATCAAGGCCGCTCGCTTTGTGCGCTTCTGCGATGCCTTCAATATCCCGGTGGTCACCTTCGTGGATGTGCCGGGCTTCATGCCCGGCACCTCACAGGAATATGGCGGAATCATCAAGCACGGTGCCAAGCTGCTGTATGCCTATGCCGAATGCACGGTGCCCAAGATCACCGTGATCACGCGCAAGGCCTATGGGGGGGCCTATGACGTGATGGCCTCTAAGCACCTTCGTGGCGATGTCAACTTTGCTTGGCCCAATGCTGAGATCGCCGTGATGGGTGCCAAGGGTGCGGTGGAGATCATCTTCCGCGAAGACAAGGGAGACCCGGCCAAACTGGCTGCGCGCGAGGCGGAGTACAAGGCCCGATTCGCCAACCCCTTTGTGGCGGGCGCCAGGGGCTTCATCGACGACGTGATTCAGCCGCATGAGACGCGTAAGCGCGTATGCCGGTCGCTGAAGATGCTCAAGGACAAAAAGCTGGAAAACCCGTGGCGTAAGCACGGGAACATTCCGCTGTGATGGCGGGGGAGACACGAGCATGTTCAAGAAGATTCTGATTGCCAACCGCGGCGAGATCGCTTGCCGAGTGATCAAGACTGCACGCAAGATGGGCATCGCCACGGTGGCGGTGTATTCCGAGGCCGACAAGGACGCGCGCCATGTGGAACTCGCCGACGAGGCGGTGCTGCTTGGCCCAGCGCCTTCGCGCGAGTCCTATCTGTTAGCCGACAAGATCATCGCGGCCTGCAAGCAAACCGGCGCAGAGGCGGTGCATCCGGGTTACGGCTTCTTGTCCGAAAACGAAGCCTTCGCCAAGCGCTGCGAGGAAGAAGGCATCGTCTTCATCGGCCCGAAGCACTATTCCATTGCCGCCATGGGAGACAAGATCGCTTCGAAGAAGCTGGCCGGCGAGGCCAAGGTCAGCACCATCCCCGGCTACAACGATGCCATCGACACGCCCGAGCAGGCGGTTGAGATTGCACGCGGCATCGGCTACCCCGTCATGATCAAGGCCAGTGCCGGCGGCGGTGGCAAGGGCCTTCGCGTGGCCTTCAATGACAAGGAGGCCCATGAGGGGTTTGCCTCCTGCCGCAATGAAGCGCGCAACAGCTTTGGCGATGACCGGGTGTTCATCGAAAAGTATGTGCTCGAGCCGCGCCACATCGAAATTCAGGTGCTGGGTGATGCGCACGGCAACGTGGTGTATTTGTGGGAACGTGAGTGCTCGATCCAGCGGCGCCATCAAAAGGTGATCGAGGAAGCACCTTCGCCCTTCATCAGCGAGGCCACCCGCAAGGCCATGGGCGAGCAGGCGGTGGCCCTGGCCAAGGCAGTGAAATACCAGAGTGCAGGCACCGTGGAGTTTGTGGTCGGCAAAGACCAGGACTTCTATTTCCTGGAGATGAACACGCGACTCCAGGTGGAGCACCCGGTGACCGAGTGCATCACCGGCTTGGATCTGGTGGAGCAGATGATCCGCGTGGCCGCAGGCGAGAAGCTGTCCTTCACCCAGGATCAGATTGCCCGTGACGGTTGGGCCATCGAGTGCCGCATCAATGCGGAAGACCCCTTCCGCAACTTCCTGCCTTCCACAGGCCGTCTGGTGCGCTACCAGCCGCCGGCGCAGAACCTCGAGCAGGGTCGCAATACCCTGCAAGGCGCTGCCTACGACAGCGGCAACTATGGCGGCGTACGGGTGGACACGGGCGTGTACGAGGGCGGCGAGATCCCGATGTACTACGACTCGATGATCGCCAAGCTGATCGTCCACGGGCGCGACCGCAACGAGGCCATTTCCAAGATGCGAGAGGCGCTCAATGCCTTCGTGATCCGTGGCATCAGCAGCAACATCCCCTTCCAGGCCGCCTTGCTGGCCCACCCGAAGTTCGTAAGTGGGCAGTTCAACACCGGCTTCATTGCCGAGCACTACGGCAAGGGTTTCCGCGCCGAGGATGTGCCGCACGACGACCCGGCGTTTCTGATTGCGATCGCAGGCTTCGTGCGTTGCAAGGCGCGGCACCGGGCTGCAGGCATCAGCGGTCAGGTTCTGGGCCACGAGGTGGGGCATGTCAGTGACTTCGTGGTGGTGGTGCTGGGTGAACAGGGCCAGCACGCCTACCACCAGGTGCGCGTCGGTGAGTTCGATCCTGTGTCGGGCAAGGCGGATGTGAAGGTGGACGGCCGGACTTTTGCGGTTCAGAGCCGCACCAAGCTGGGCGACATCCTGATGGTGGGGACGGTCAACGGGCAGCCCTTCAATGCACAGGTGGAGCAGGGTTCGGCCAAGCAGCCCTTGGCCTTGCGCATCGCCCACAACGGTACGGCTGTTCAGGTGATGGTGTTGTCGCCGCGTGCGGCCGAGCTCTTCAAGCTGATGCCCTTCAAAGCTCCGCCGGATTTATCCAGGCTGCTGCTGTCACCGATGCCTGGTCTCTTGGTGAACGTGGCCGTTCAGCCAGGGCAGAAGGTGCTGGCCGGCGAGCGGCTGGCGGTCATCGAGGCGATGAAGATGGAAAACATCCTGACCGCCACCCAGGACGGGGTGGTGAAGGCGGTCAAGGCCGGCGTGGGCGAAAGCCTGGCGGTCGATCAGGTGATCATTGAGTTCGAGTGAGGCTTGATATGACGCTGAACGAAACGGTGAGCCAAGCACGAGGGTTCCGTATCCTGGGTATTCAACAGGTGGCCATTGGCGGGCCCAGCAAAGACAAGCTGCGCAGCCTGTGGGTGGACATGCTGGGGCTCCAGGTCAAAAGCACCTTCGTCAGCGAGCGTGAAAACGTCGACGAGGACATCTGTGCGCTGGGCACGGGCCCAACGCAGGTCGAGGTGGACCTGATGCAGCCGCTGGACCCGGAGAAGAAGCCGGCGGTTCACACCACGCCGCTGAACCACATCGGCCTTTGGGTGGACGACCTGCCCAAGGCCGTGGAGTGGATGACGGCTAACGGTGTTCGATTTACGCCGGGCGGCATACGCAAGGGTGCCGCCGGCCATGACATCACCTTCATCCACCCCAAGGCCAACGAGGAGTTTCCGGTGGGCGGTGAGGGTGTCTTGATCGAACTGGTGCAGGCCCCGCCTGAGGTGATCGCGGCCTTGGGCTGAGGACCTCAGGGGTTGCAGACGTCGCAGCGCTGGGGATCGGCGACCATGGACTGGGCGCGCGGCTTGAGCGCCTGATGGCCGCAAGACGCACAACTCCAAACTTCAGCTCGCGGAACCCGGGTGGGGGTGCCGCAATTGGCGCAGGGCGCACCGGTTTCGGCCCGCAGCAAGCCAAAACCTGGCGCATTGCATTGGGGGCAGCGGCACTGGAAACGCCGAACCAGGTCGGCGCCGGCTTGGCGGATCACGGTCTGTCGGGTCGGATTGGCGTATGCCCGCAGGTCGTTTTCGATGTGCAGCTTGAGACCGGGGTGCGCAACCGTCGCACGGGTGACGACCTTGCGCAGTCCGTCCAGGCAGGCGATTCCCTTGGCGATGACGGCGCCGTCAATGCCGTCGCGTCGCACGATCAAGTGGTGGTGTGGAAAGCCGGCGTGTTCTGCCGCGGCCACCACCTCTTCCCAGGACGTGACATCCCTGTTGACCGACATCGCCTTGGCATGCGCCAGCGCCGTGATGCGTTGGCCCGAACGGCGCTCAACGAGCACAAGGACTTCTGTGTTCCAGGGCAAGAGGCTGAGGTAGGGGTCAAGGTGGAAGGCACCTTCGCTGCCCAATCCCCATGTCGCATCGGATAGCTCCAACGCCAGTTCGGCCTTGCGCGTGGCCGCCTCGACCTGGGTACCTTGTCGAGTGATCTCGCGGGTGAAGGTGCCCAGGGTATCGGTGTCGAAACCCTCAACTCGAAAGACCTCCGCGTCGAGTCCGTCGGCCAGTATGGGCCGCAGAAGGTCTTCCTTTCCGTGCTGGGTAAGGAAACCAATGCGCATGTTCAGGGTCTCATGGTCAGCAGTGAGGACATCTCGAGTCGCTCCTTTGGGCCTGGCGAGAGGGGGCATTTACTTGTGCTTCGGCCAAGACACGCATGCCATGAGCACCTGCTCTCGGCAGATGCTACCGACTCAAAAACATGAAGAGAAATCAATTTATAGTAATGAACATATAAGACTTTTTCTATGAAAGCGACGTTTCGACAACTCAAGCTGTTTCTCGCGCTGGCGGAGACCGGTAGCGTGACCGCTGCCGCGCGTGCGACCCACGTCACCCAGCCCACGGCGTCGATGCAGCTGCGTGAGCTGACCGAAGCGGTGGGGCTGCCCTTGTATGAGG
>JBEAWD010000144.1:0-6038 GCA_041160585.1 Pseudomonadota bacterium
CCACCGAACAAGGCGCGCTAGGCGGTCTGGAGCGGCTTGAATCGGAGTGGGACGCCGACCAGATGCAGGGCCTGATCCAGGCCCTGGGGCTTCCGCCGGACTATGTTCAGGCGCTCCGGCCCGATCCGTCCTGGGATCGGCCGCGATGGCTGTACACCGCAGGGGGCTGGATCGATCCGCGTGCCTGGGTGCAGCAGGCCTTGCGCGCACCAGGCATTTCGGTTCGCACGGGTGCAGCGGTACACACGATGGAGAGGGTCGGCAGAAGCTGGGTGCTGCGTGACGCGCAGGGATCGGTCCTGGCCCGGACGGGCCATGTGGTGTTGTGTCAGGCGGCGGCGGTGCTTGACTGCCTGCCCGAATCGGTCACGCATGACTGGCCAGTGGGTCAGCAGCGCGGGCAGATCACGCACGTGCCGGCCGGCACACCGGGCCTGCGCGCCACCCAGCGGCCGCGCAGCGGTGGCGGCTATGCCTTGACGCTGCCCACCGGTGAGGTGTGGTGCGGCGCCAGTGCCTCCCATCATGATGATGACCCCACGGTTCGTGCCCGCGACCACGCCGACAACCTGCGCAAGCTCAAGCGCTTGACCGGCAGCGACGTCGAACTGGACCCGAGTTCACTGAAGGGACGGGTCGGCTGGCGCTTTCACACAGACGACCGTCTGCCCCTGGTGGGCGCGTGTCCGGCGTTCAAGGCACCACCGCCCGAATCGCTGCCCAAGACGGGGTCGATGCGCCTGCGCGATTGGCCCGTCGAGCCTGGACTGTTCTTGGCCACCGCCCTGGGCTCGCGCGGCATCACTTGGGCACCCCTGATCGGATGGCTCCTGGCCGCTCAGGTACGCGGCGATCCGCTGCCCCTGCCAGCCGATCTGGTGGACGCCGTGGACCCTCGCCGCTTCGCCCTTCGAAGGATGCGTCGCGGCGCTTGACCCCCATGGGCCAGCGGGGCCTGCGCGGGCAGCGGCCTCAGAACTGCAGGGTGCGCACGCCCTGCGGAGTTCCCAACAGGCACACCGATGCCCGGTGCCGCGCAAACACCCCCACCGTCACCACGCCCGGCCATTGGTTGACTTCCGTCTCGAAGCTCAGCGGGTCGTGGATGGCCAAGCCGCGCACATCGAGGATCGGGTGTCCGTTGTCGGTGGTCACCCCAGGCCTCACCGTGGCTTGGCCACCGAGAGCGGCAAAACGGCGGATCACCTTTGGCACCGCCATCTCGATCACCTCCACCGGCAGCGGGAAGGCGCCCAGGGTGTCGACCAGCTTGCTCTCATCGGCAATGCACACGAAGCGATCGGCCAAGTCGGCCACGATCTTCTCGCGCGTCAGCGCGGCGCCGCCACCCTTGATCATGAAGCCCTGGTGGTCGATCTCATCGGCCCCATCGATGTAAACCGCCAGCCGCTGCACCTGCGCGGCTTCTAGGACCGGAATACCCAGGGACTGCAGGCGCTGCGTGCTGCGCACCGAACTGGACACCGCGCCCGGAATGCGGTCCCTGAGTGTTGCCAGCGCGTCGATGAAGCGATCCACCGTGGAGCCGGTGCCCACCCCCACCACTTCGCCAACCACCACATGGTCCAGGGCCGCGTGGCCCACAAGGGTCTTGAGTTCGTCTTGGGTCATGGCCGATGCATCAGAGACAATCCATCATTATGGCCATCGTCCCCTACGCCCTCACCCGCCCCTTTCTATTCGGCCTGGACCCCGAAGCCGCACACGACCTGACGCTGGGTGCCATCGCCCGCCTGCAGAACACGCCGATGCAGTGCAGCTGGGCGCAGCCTCGCGTGTCTGATCCGGTGGTGGTGGCCGGCCTGCGCTTCCCCAATCGCGTGGGGCTGGCCGCGGGCTTGGACAAGAACGGCCGCTGCATCGACGGTCTGGGTGCGATGGGCTTCGGCTTCATCGAAGTGGGCACCGTCACACCGCTGGCCCAGCCGGGCAATCCCAAGCCGCGCATGTTCCGCATCGTCGAGCGCGATGCCCTGATCAACCGCTTGGGCTTCAACAACGGCGGGCTCGACAGCTTCATCGCCAATGTGAAGCGCGCGCACAGCTTCCGGCGTGATGGCGGCATCGTCGGCCTGAACATCGGCAAGAACGCAGCCACCCCGATCGAACGTGCGGTGGATGACTACCTGATCGGTCTGGACGGCGTGTATCCGCACGCCGACTATGTGACCGTCAACATCAGCAGCCCCAACACCCAGAACCTTCGCAGCCTGCAAAGCGATGAGGCGCTCGACGGCCTGCTCAGCGCCCTGGTGGCGCGGCGGGCTGAACTGCAGGCGCAGCACCGCCGTTCGGTCCCCATGTTCCTGAAGATCGCGCCTGACCTCGACACCGACCAGATCACCGTGATCGCCGCCACCCTCAAGCGGCATGGGCTGGATGGCGTCATCGCCACCAACACCACCCTCTCGCGGGAAGCGGTCAAGGGCCTGCCGCATGCCGATGAAGCCGGCGGTCTCTCCGGCGCGCCGGTGCTGGCGCCCAGCAATGCGGTGATCGCACAGCTGCGCGCCGCGCTCGGCCCGGTGTTCCCCATCATCGGGGTCGGCGGGGTCATGAGCGGCGCCGACGCGCGTTCCAAACTGGACGCCGGAGCTGACCTGGTTCAGATCTACACCGGCCTGATCTACCGTGGGCCTGAACTGGTGGCGCAGGCCGCGCAGGCGCTGGCGTCGAAAGCTTCTGTCAATCGGCCCTGACCACGCCTTCACGGCGGGGATCCGCGCCACCGAACCATCCCGTGGCCGATCGTTCGATGGCCTGAATACCGCTGGTCAGATCGCGCTCATCCAGGGTGTGCCCTCGGCCCTTCAGCGCCTCGGTGTAGGTCGCCGGGAATCGCCCCTTCTCCATCCACAGTGGCCCGGCCACTTGCACGAAGTTCGGCAGGTTGATGGCCTCCTGCACGTTCAGGCCCCACTGCTGCGTGGCCACCAGCACCTTGGCGGTGAAGTGGATGATCATGCCGCCGCCGGGCGATCCCACCGACAGCAGCAAACGGCCATCACGGTCATCGAATACCAGCGTCGGCGACATGGAACTGCGCGGCCGCTTGAGCGGCTCGACCCGGTTGGCGATCGGGGCGCCGCCCGCATCGCGCGGTGCCAGGGAAAAATCGGTCATCTGGTTGTTCAGCAGAAAGCCGCCGGGCAGACCCGTACCACCATCGACCATCACGCGCGCTCCGAATGAAGCCTCGATGGTGGTGGTCAGCGACACCGCTTGGCCACGGCCGTCCACCACGCTGATGTGGCTGGTGCCGTTCTCGATCTGCTCGGTCATGGGCGCGTAGGCCGTGCGCACCTGGCCCGGGTCTCCCGCCTGAACCTTTGCGGCCGCTCGTGGCCCGATCAGGCTGGCCCGGGACTTCAGGTAGGCCGCATCCAACAGTCGGGTCCAGTCACCGCCAGGCGCCGCAGCAAAAGCAGGGTCGGCGATGAATCGGGCGCGATCGGCATACGCCAGGCGGGCCGCCTCGTTGTAGTGGTGCATCCAGTCCGCGGTCGGCAGACCATCCTGCACGCTGCCCTTGACCTCAAGGGCCTGCAACATGCCCAGGATCTGCATCATGGTCAGGTGCCCGGACGAAGGCGGCGGGAAGCCACAAACCCGCAGGTGCTCCAACCACCGCGTGCAGATGGCCTCGCGCTCCAGGGCCGAGTAGCCGCGAAGGTCGTCTTCGCTCAAGCGTCCAGGTACCGCATGCGATTGCACCGCCTGCGCCACGCTGCGCGCCACAGGGCCTTCATGAAGGGCCTTGGAACCTTCGCGCGCCAGCTGCCGCAGCACCTTCGCCAAGGCCGGGTTGCGCAATCGGTGACCGACCGGCCAGGGCATACCGTCAGCCTGATAGTACAGGGCCCGTGCCCGCGCATCACGCCGCAGCAGGGGGTCGATCTCCAACAAGCGATGCAAGCGGGGGCCCATCGCAAAGCCCTGCTCGGCCAATGAGATGGCCGGCTCCAACAGACGCGCCCAGGGCAGGCGCCCGTGCTGCGCATGGGCCAGTTCGAGCATGCGAACGGCTCCCGGCGTGGCCACCGCACGGCCGCCATACACGGCCTGCGAAAGTGGCACAGCCTTGCCCTGCGCATCGAGAAAAAGGCCCTCGTGGGCTCCGGCCGGTGCCGTCTCGCGCCCATCGTAGGCCCGAACGCGCCCACCGTCGAAGGTGAGCATCAGCGCACCGCCGCCGATGCCGCTGCTTTGCGGCTCCACCAAGGTGAGCACCATCTGAACCGCGATGGCGGCATCCACCGCCGAACCACCCGCACGCAGCACCACGAGCCCTGCCTCTGTGGCCAACGGGTTGGCCGCGGCCACCATGTGCCGTGCGCCCGCCCAACCCGGGCGAGGTGTCCAGCCCGAGGCGGCCTCGGGCTCCACCGCATCGGCAGAAACGGTCAGCGTGGAAGGGGACTGCGCACAGCCCAACAGCAGCGAAAGCAGCAGTGCTGTAACCGTGCGACGCATGGGATCAGAAGATCAAGGCCACACCCGTCTTCTGCTGCAACTCATCGGCGCTTACGCCGGGCGCCATCTCCACCACCTTCAGCCCCTGCGGCGACACGTCCATCACGGCCAGATCGGTGATGATCCGGTTGACCACGCCCACGCCGGTCAGCGGCAAGGTGCACTGCGGCAGGATCTTGAGGTCGGTGGTGCCATCCTTCTTGCGCGCCACATGTTCCATCAGCACGATCACGCGCTTCACGCCGGCCACCAGGTCCATCGCACCACCCATGCCCTTGACCATCTTGCCCGGAATCATCCAGTTGGCCAGGTCGCCCTTGTCGGTCACCTGCATGGCGCCCAGGATGGACAGGTTGATCTTGCCCGCACGGATCATGGCGAAGCTGTCGTGGCTGCCGAAGATGCTGGTACCGGCGATCGTGGTGACGGTTTGCTTGCCCGCGTTGATGAGGTCGGCGTCGACTTCGTCTTCCGTGGGGAAGGGCCCGATGCCCATCATGCCGTTCTCGCTCTGCAGCCACACTTCCTTGTCGGCCGGCACATGGTTGGCCACCAGGGTGGGCAGGCCGATGCCCAGGTTGACGTAGAAGCCGTCCTCAAGTTCGTGGGCCGCGCGCGCAGCCATCTGGTCATGGGTCCAGGACATGTTCAGACTCCTGCCTTTTCGGTGATGGTGCGCTTCTCGATGCGCTTTTCGGGGTGGGTGTTGAGCACCAGGCGCTGCACGTAAATGCCAGGCAGGTGCACGTCATCCGGGTCGATCTGGCCGTTGTCCACGATTTCCTCGACCTCGGCCACCGTGATCTTGCCGGCCATCGCGGCGGCTGGGTTGAAGTTGCGCGCGGTGCGGCGGAACACGAGGTTGCCGCTGCGGTCGGCCTTCTGCGCCTTGACCAAAGAAACATCAGGCACCAGGGCCCGCTCCATGATGTAGACCTGTCCGTCGAATTCACGGGTTTCCTTGCCTTCTGCCACCAGGGTGCCCACACCCGTCTTCGTGAAGAAGGCCGGAATGCCGGCGCCGCCGGCGCGAAGCTTCTCGGCCAGGGTGCCCTGCGGCGTGAATTCAAGCTCCAGTTCTCCCGACAGATACTGGCGCTCGAACTCCTTGTTCTCGCCCACATAGGACGAGATCATCTTCTTGATCTGCCGCGTCTCCAGCAGCAATCCCAGGCCGAAACCATCGACACCGGCGTTGTTGGAGATGACGCTGAGGTTTTTCACGCCGCTGTCGCGCAGCGCGGCGATCAAGGCCTCGGGAATGCCGCATAGGCCGAAACCGCCCACGGCCAACAGTTGTCCGTCGCGCACGATGCCCTTGAGGGCCTCGGCGGCGGAGGGATAGATCTTGTTCATGGGAAGGATCCTGAAGTGAACGAACCGGCAAGGCCGCAGACCCCAGAGGGTCTGCCTGCCACGACGGGCTGCCCAAGCGATGGGCCCGTCAATCCGCGAAGTTTAAGGTTTCAGCCTTGGCGCAACTTGACGACCACCCGGGCTGCAGGCCCATGGGCGTGCAGTACTCGGCAAAGCCACTTCAGGCC
>JBEAWD010000173.1:0-2835 GCA_041160585.1 Pseudomonadota bacterium
CAGCGTGCGGCGGCCGGGCCAGAATGAAATGAGGCCCGGGCGACGAACGCTGTTGCACGTCCGGTTGAGCGTAGGGTTAGGCATCGCGCACCGACCGTGAGTCTAGATTTGGAATACTTGGCGGTTGCTAATGGCCAACCGCGCAAAGAACTCAAGATCCGTGTCGGCATTGAGTTGCCCCTCCGACAGATCAATAGGGCGTGGCAGCGACTGGCTTGCACGATGCTTCTCCGCTATTGCGGATAGCCTGCGCTTGGCGTACTCACGGAACTCTTCTGGCGTTGCCTGGGCCGCGAGGGCCTCGTAGTAAGACTTGGCTACCTGAAACGCTGGCTCTCCCCAGAGCACATGATGTCGTCCAACCGAAACGGCGTTACTGGGATAGGCGAGACAAAGCTGCTGGCGATAACTATTGAAGTCGCAGATTTCGTCTGGGTATAGATGATAGAGGGCGAAGTAGTACGCCCTGAATGACTCGTCGCTACCGTCGAGTAAACGCTCAAGGTCCGCGGTGGAAGCGAAGGCGATCCCTTGCGCCGGTGCTGGCTGCTTTACGGGCTTCTTGCCGAAAAGGGATGAAAGACCCATGGTGGACCAGACTCAGTGGTTGACCGCGAGGCCTAACGTGAAGCTAACCGGCGTGCAGCAGCGGGCGGCGGCCGGGCCAGAATGAAATGAGGCCCGGGCGACGAACGTTGTTGCGCGTCCGGTTGAGCGAAGGGTTAGGCCTCACTGCGCTGCTTTAGCTTGCGATAGTTAGATTCTGAGGCGTGCCAAATCAATGCACCAAATGCGGCGCCGCCGGTTGCCCAGAGAACCAAACTGAAGACTACTCCCGCAAGGGTGAAGGGTTGGTTCTTCAAAAGCGCGGGCACGATGTACATCGCAATTAGCATTGGCCCTCCCCAAGCGAGTACGCCACGCACGGCGATGAACCGGACGGCACCGCCCTTGCGCTGGGCTTCCCACTTAGAAATTGACTCAGCATCCGCTGACTTCGTATCGCTTACTCCATCTTTGAGCCAGTGGACTGGTATCTCCGAGCGAAGATACACAGCACGTACCTTGTCAGACGGCCAGCCAAGCACATGGCGTGAAATGAGAGCGTTCAATACCCATCCGAGCGCGTAACCGGCAAGCATTAGAAAGACCATAGCCAACAGAAAGACAGCTATCCATGCAAGGCCGTTCGGGTGCTCCGGAATCGGGCTGTTGAGTGGTACTCCCTGATTGGCTTCTAGCCAGGTAGCTAGGCCCCAAAGCGGCGCGAACGAGGCGAACATGAGGCCGATCGGTAAAGCTCCGATCGCCAACTGGTACTTGATCCGCATGCTTTGCGGCAGAACAGTGTTGAGTGCGAGAAGGGGCATTTTTGTGAGGCCTAACGTTGGAGCTGAGCCGCCCGCGGAGGCAGGGGCTGCTTGGCCGCGGAAGGACAATGACCACCGTGGCCTGGAGCGGCCAAGCGGCCCCTGCCGTAGCGGGTCGGCTCGAGCGACGGGTTAGGCCCCAGCTGGACGCGGTGAGTCAGTGCGTGCGCGCCCACTCGATAGCCTCTTCGAGCCGGTCGTCACCCCAGAAGAGCTCACTGCCGACGGTGAACGAGGGGGCGCCAAACACACCCAGCGACTTCGCCCGGGCAGTACGGGACTTGAGTTGATCCTTCACAGACTGAAGCTGTGCGCGGGACACCAGCTCCTCGGGCTCTCGGTCGAGAGACTGCAGCGCACCGCGAAGGTTGTCGTCGGACCCGATGAGTACGTTCTGGGTCCAGTGCAGCTCGAAGACCTTCTCGGTGAAGGCCTGGCACCAGCCCTCCTCCGCGGCGATGCACGCGACCCGGGCGGTCAAGAGCGAGTTGACCGGATACGCCGACGGCTTCGAGTATTGAATCCCGTGTCTCGCCGCGCGGCGTTCGATGTCGCGCCACATGTATGCGGTCTTCGACGGGTAGGGCAGGAAGGGACCCTGCGTCATTCCAAGCTCCGCCATGATGGGCATGACGAAGAACGGTTGCCATCGAACATCAACTCCCGCCTGGGCGGCGAGCTTCCCGATGCGGGCAACCGTCAGGTATGTGTAGGTGCTTCCGTACTCGATCCAGAAGTCGATCGCTGGCATGAGGTGCCTTTCTCTGGGGCCTAACGTTTGAGCTAACCGGACCGTTGCGGCGTGTGGCTAAAAGCCCAGAATGAAATGGCGGGCTTTTAGCCGCATGCCGCAATGGGTCCGGTTGAGCGAATTGTTAGGCATCAGCGATATGGCCTGCCGTCTTTGTGAGTGAACATGACCTTGGAGTCAATTTCTGTGATCGCGAGGTCATCGTACGGGTAGACGACAGCATCATTTTCAAGACGAGTTCCAACTTCAATGAAGACCACTTCTGTACTGCTGCGATTTGCAAGTTGGTGTGACATACCAGAGCCTGCCTTGAAGCCTGCGCACATGCCCGGCACGAGCTGCAACTCATTCTTGTCTGTAACTAGAGTCACTGTGCCGGAGAGGATGTAGACGAATTCGTCTTCGGTTGAGTGGTGATGCCGAATAGACGAGACGCAGCCTGGAGCCATTCTTACGAGGTTGACCCCAAAAGTTTCCAGGCCGAAGTGGTCGCCCAGCTTTCGCTTTGTTCTTCCTCTGACCATTGAGGCGAATGGTTCTGGATAGCGTGTCTGAACTGTTGGTTCAACGATGTCAAAGGCATCGATCGCGATAGCTGGGTCTTTGGCGGGTGGCATGAAGTGGTTTCCGTTCTGACGCCTAACGTTCGAGTTAACCCTGACCGCGGAGGCAGGCGATGTAAGGCCGGGCGACGACGATGGTACACACTGGCGT